>NZ_JBDMZG010000090.1:0-4645 GCF_039769035.1 Pacificibacter sp. | reverse complement strand
TTACATCAACCAGTTCGAGGATGACCTGGCGGATCTGATCAAAGCGACCGCTCAGCCCAATCAAAAGGTTGTCGTGTTTGGTCACTCCTCTGCTGGCGGCCTTGTGGTGCGCTTTGCCGGCGGGGAACACGATGAAATAATTGATCACGCTGTGCTTTTGACACCATTTCTAAAACACAACGCGCCCACATCCGCGAAAATTCAGGAGGATAGGCACATGTACATCTGCGACGCCTGATCGGCTGTCGATCTTGAATACTTTCCGCATAACGGCCATGAACCATCTGTGTGTGATCCAATTCAGTATGCCACAGCAGGTTTTAGACGGACCTTTGGGTGACACTGCCACTACGCGATATAGTTAAAGTTCGAACACTGACATTGCGCCGCGCAGCGACTATTTGCGCGATATTGCTGCACTTCCAGCGTTCGCTGTCACCACTGGGTCCGCGGATGAATCATTTGTCGCGGCACAATATTAAACCTTGATGTCATCTGTGACTGGCAAGGGGTGTTATCTGGTGGTACTTTGCATATGGCATCTTGCGATTGTGGATGCGGATAAAACGCTAGCCGCGATCAAAGAGGACCTCAGTGGAATTTAACGATGATATAGTAGCCTGCGCTGGCTTGGTTCAGCGGGGCGATCCGGATCGATTTCGCACTGTGATGGCAGCCCCATTGGCTGCGCGCCCTGTGATGTTTACGCTTTATGCCCTGAACGTCGAAGTGGCACGTGCGCCTTGGGTGACCAAAGAGGCGATGATCGCCGAGATGCGTTTGCAATGGTGGCGCGATTTTTTGGAAGAAATCAGTCTGGGCAAAGAACCGCGCAGACATGAGGTGGCCACACCTTTGTCACAAATTCTCACACCCGGCGATGCCAAAATGTTGGATCAACTTGTAGCGATAAGACGTTGGGATATATACAAAGATTCCTTTGAAGATGCTGGACACTTCGACCGTTATATAGATCAAACAGCAGGGCACCTTATGGTCGCCACAGCAAGACGTTTGGGCGAATGTGACGAAGGCGTTGTGCGCGATGTGGCTTGTGCGGCTGGCTTGGCCGCATGGTTCCAAGCTGTACCAAAGCTTGAAGAAGAAAAACGCATTCCAATGGTTGATGGACGCGCTGAAGCGATCCAAGAGTTGGCTCAATCTGGCCTTGACCGCCTTACCAAGGCGCGCAAATCGCGCAGCGCCGTGTCCAAGGCATCACGTCCTGCATTGTGGTCAGCGCTCTCTGCGCAAAAGGTACTGCAACAAGTTATTGCGGATCCTTATATCGTGGCAGAGGGGGTGATACGCCCCGTTAAGGGCAACCTTGCTTGGGCTGCTTTCACGGGGCGCTGGTAACTTATCTTAGGACGCGGGCTTTTCTTCAGGCCGCATTACCAGCCAGATCAAAGCAGCAGCTGCGAGGAGTAAGAACGGTGCCATCGCATAGTTCACCGCAGACCAGCCTTGAACCGCGCTGCCACCGGAACAATTCATCAATCCGCCTGAGGCAAGTGATGCAATTGTGACGCCTCCAAAGACCAACAGATCATTCAGGCCTTGCATGCGTCCACGTTCGTGAACTGTATGTGCGCCAGCCAGCATGGATGTGGCTCCGATAAAGCCAAAGTTCCAACCAATACCCAGCAATATTAATGCGATAAAGAAGTTGGGCAGGGTCACACCGCTCAGCGCAACGATGCCAGCACTGCCGAGGATTGCAATGCCTAGCCCCATGATCTTTTCAACACTAAAGCGAGCGATTAGGTGACCGGTAAAGAAGGAGGGAATGAACATAGCCAAAACATGACCCGTGACCACATCCGCGGCTGTACCCTTGGTGAATCCACAGCCTACAACAGCCAAAGGTGTTGATGTCATTACCAAGTTCATCAAGGCGTAAGAGACCATTGCGCAGATCACTGCAACTGCGATGCGCGGCGTTGTGATCAGCTCCCAACGGGTGCGCCCTTTAGGTGCATCTGGAGCAGGTGCCTCAGGTTTGGGCATATCGACGAATAGAAACAGGGCTGATCCGATGACATTTATGACGATCACCGCCAAATAAGTTCCAAGGAAAGGGACCACCATCGCGTCAGAGGTTACTTTAAACAATTGTGGGCCAAGCACGGCAGCAACAAGCCCACCTGCCATAACGTATGAAATTGCCTTGGGACGGAACGCATCGGACGCAGAATCTGCCGCAGCAAAGCGATAAAAGCCCTGTGCAGACATGTATACACCGGTAAAAAAACTCCCCAACAAGAATAATGGGAAACTGCTGGCGTGTAATGCGTAGGCACAAACGGCGGCCCCCAGCGCACCACCTAAGGTGCCCAGCCAAAAGCCAACGCGACGGCCATAGTTTTGCATGATTGCTGAAACCGGCGTGGCAGACAGCATTGATCCCAGCACGATCATCGAAATTGGCAAGGTCGCAAAGCAAACGTTCGACGCCAGCGATTGTCCTGCCAAGCCACCAATCGTGAAAATGAGCGGCATCTGCGCGCCCAAAATTGCTTGTGCCAAAACCAAAACGGTTACGTTGCGAACGGCTCGTTTGTGTGAAACGGGATCTGAATTTAAATCTGTCATAAAACCGCGATAGCCCTTAGGTTGGGCATCGGCAATAGGGCTGCGATCTAACGCTAGGTAAAATAATGAAGCTGCTAATGATTGCGGGAATGGGGGAAAGCGTCGCGTTGGCGCGTGAACTTTCTGTAATTGAAGGGCATGAGGTAATTTGTGTGACCGAGGGGCGCGCCGTTGCCCGCGCCGAGCCACCTGTGAAAATATATGACGGTGTATTTCAAACCGATGCAGATTTCGCCAGGTACATAGCGGATGAGCGTTTTGACATGGTGGTGGATGCCGCCCATCCGTTTGAGGCCCGCTTTGGCACCATCGCACGCGGTTTGGAACTGCCTTATCTGCGCGTCACACGCGAAGAATGGACGCCCAAGCAAAATGAAGACTGGATTAACGTTGCCTCCATGAAAGAGGCTGTGGCTGCCGTTCCGAGGGCCGCGCGCGTGTTTCTTGCAACAGGGCGGGGCAGCGTTCATGCGTTTAAGGAACGTGCTGATGCCTACGTCATGTGCCGCCAGCTAGAACAACATGAGCGTGCCTTTCCCTTAGATAATGGTGCATATGTGTTCGGTGCAGGACCGTTTTCGGTCACGGCCGAAATGCAAACCTTTCAAACTCTTATGGTGGATTTCCTGATTCTGCGCAATTCAGGCAGCGTTCAGGGACGCAGCAAAGTCTATGCTGCTGGCAACCTTGGGATAACGATTATTATGATCCAAAAAACTGATGTGGGCGTGCCCCAATTCCAAACAGCAACAATCTTGGATGTCGCAAAGCGGGTGGCTGATTGTGCGAATCATTGAAACAGACGCGGATGTTGCTGAAGGCGCTGCTTGGCTTGCGGATCATGACGAACGCCTTGCATATGCCTTGTCCCAAACGGGGCCACTGCCGTTGCGGCGCAGACCCGATGGCTTTGCCCAATTACTTAGTGCGATCATTTCACAACAAGTGTCGGTCGCCTCTGCCGCCGCAATCTGGAAACGGATGGAAGATGCAGGTCTAACAACTGAATCCGCAGTTCTAACCGCGGGTGCCGAGGGACTGCGCGACGCGGGGATAAGCCGCCAGAAAATTGCATATTCCCAAGCCCTCGCTGAGGTGCAGATTGACTTTAACGCATTGCGCAATGCGCCAGATGCTGAGGTCGTGATGACCCTTACCGCTGTAAAAGGCATTGGGATTTGGACGGCCGAAATCTACACGATGTTCTCACTCGGGCGCTGCGATGTGTTTGCGCCAGGTGATTTAGCGCTGCAAGTTGCCGCCCAAGATCTCTATGGGTTGACGGAACGACCAAAGGAAAAAGAGCTGCGGCAGATGTCGCTGGGCTGGACGCCATGGCGGTCGGTTGCAGCGCGGTTGTTGTTTGCGTACTACCACATTGCAAAGGACAGGGAAGGTATCTGATGACACGAGTATTGAATGGACAGCGGCGCGAGCCGGTTTCGGGCGAAACACGATCCGTTGTTGTTTTTTTGCACGGCTATGGAGCCAACGGCGCAGACCTTTTGGGCTTGGCTGATCCACTGAGCGAGCACCTTCCAGATACCTTGTTTATAGCACCTGATGCTCCTGAAATGATTCCTGGTATGCCAAACGGGTACCAATGGTTCCCGATCCCATACATCGACGGATCATCCGAAGAAGAATCCGAGCGCGGCATGGACGCTGCCGTTGAAGATTTCAATTCCTTCTTGGATGCCTTGATGGTTGATGAAGATGTTCTTCCTGAACAGGTCGTTCTGTTCGGCTTCTCCCAAGGGGCGATGATGAGCCTGCACATTGCGCCACGCCGCGAAGACGAACTTGCGGGCGTTGTTGCCATTGCAGGGCGTTTGTTGCGTCCAGATTTGTTGGCTGACGAAGTTGTGGGCCGTTCACCAATCTTATTGGTCCACGGCGATCAAGACGATGTGGTGCCACCTCAATCCCTGCAATTGGCAGCCGAAGCCTTGCAAGAAGCGGGATGGAAAGATGTCTTTGCCCACGTGATGCAGGGCACCGCCCACGGGATCGCACCTGATGGCCTGTCTGTTTCATTAGCCTTTATGCG
>NZ_JBDMZG010000013.1:0-4237 GCF_039769035.1 Pacificibacter sp. | reverse complement strand
TTCTGCAGCGCAGATAATAATAGTTGGTATTTTTAAAAATATAGGGTACTTTTAATTTTATCATTTATGGAGAGGTGTATGGGCCAATTTAGCCTTGTGAAAATGGCTGCAACGTCAATTACCGCTCAAGAAAACAAGGGAGATACCAAATAATGACGCCATCAATCATCAAAAATGTCGCATCCGGCTTATGTGCCGCTGCCATGCTGGCCACACCCGGCATAGCGCAGGAGAAAGTTGAACTTATCTGGTCAAGCACGATGTCGGCCACGCACTATCGCGCAACGATGCTCGACACCGTCTTCGGTGCATGTCTGGGCGACGAGTTCGAATTCACGCCATACCATGGCGCAACATTGTTCAAGCAGGGCACCGAACTGACCGCGATGCAGCGCGGCAACCTCGACATGGCCCCGATTGCCATTCCTGACCTATATAATCAGGTTCCGGAATCGAGCATTCTTTCAACTGCCTATTTGTATTCCGACTATGACCACATGCGCAGAGTTTGGGCTTCGGGTGTGCTTGAGGATCTCCTCGCCACAATTCAGGACAAGGCTGGTATCGTCGTTCTGGACAACAACTATATTGGCACGCGCCAAGTCAATCTGAAAGGCGACAAGGTTATCAACACACCTGAAGACATGGCCGGCATCAAGCTCCGCATGCCTGGCGGCGAAGTCTGGCAGTTCATTGGCGAAGCTTTGGGTGCCAATCCGACGCCAGTTGCATTTACAGAGGTTTATACCGCTCTTCAAACCGGCGCAGTTGACGGTCAGGACAATCCCTATACCGGCACCCAGCGGATGAAATTCTACGAAGTGACGGATCAGATTGTTTTGACCAACCACCTGGTCGCTAACAACTTGTTTTCTGTCTCCCGTTCCAAGTGGGATTCATTGACTGAGGCGCAACAAACCAAACTGCGTTCCTGTGCTGTCGAGTATCGCAAGGCGTTCGAGGGACGCATTCTTGAAGATGAGCAGTCCTTGCGCGCTTTCTTCGAAGGCGAAGGTCTAAACGTATACGACCCGGATCGCGATGCATTCCGCAACCACGTTCTTGGCGTCTACATGGACTCCAAATACGCGTCAGACTGGCCTGAAGGCCTTATCGACGCGATCAACGCGGTCGAGTAGTATCGATTAGGATGGGGCGGCTAATACGCCGCCCCTTTTCAATTCGGTTAGGGGCGAAACCAAGATGATAAAGGCGATTGAGAAGGGGCGGCAATTTGCGGAAGGCATTGCTGCGCTTATGCTTGGTTCAATGTTTGTCTGCTTCCTTACCCAGATTGGGTTCAGATATATTCTGGGCTGGCCGGTAGGCTGGACCATTGAGTACGTGTCCATGACGTGGCTTTGGGGCATCCTTTTTGGCTACGCCTTTGTTGTTCGCAACCCCGAGATCATCCGGTTGGACATTGTCTATACGGCGATGCCGCGAAACATTCAGCGTGCAATGGACGTGATCGCCCAGACTTTTTGTGCCGCGGTTATGCTTTGGTCGCTTCCCCAAGCAATCGATTATATTAACTTTATGCAGATCGAAAGAACTGCCTATATGCGGGTCAATTTCGCTCTGCTTTTCTCGATATACGTGCCGTTCTCAATCGCGGTCAGCATTCGCTGCCTGATGTCGGCTTGGGATGCGCTGCGCGGCCACCCTGATGATCCGGCGGTTTTGAGCAAGACGAAAGAATGCGACTGCAATGTTTGAGCCATTCACACTGTCAATTATCCTGATGGTCGTTCTGACGGTCTTTGGGCTGTCGATCGGCATCGCGATGCTGATTGGAACCATCATGTACTTGGCCCTTGCAGGCTGGGATACGTCAATCGCCACCGAAACCGTGCTGCAAGGACTGTTCAACACGTACACCCTTTTAGCCATCCCACTCTTCATCCTTGCTGCCGATATAATGAATGTTGGCTCTTTATCGGATCGCCTGCTGCGGTTTGCCGAGGCGCTGGTCGGCCGGTTCCGGGGTGGGCTGGGGCATGTGAACGTGGTGTCCAGCCTGATCTTTTCTGGCATGTCCGGTTCTGCCGTCGCCGACGCCGTTGGCATGGGCAAAATCGTTATCAACATGATGACCAAGGACGGAAAATATACCAAATCCTACGCTGCCGCTATAACTGCAGCGACGGCCACCGTCGGCCCGATCATTCCGCCGTCACTACCGATGATTATGTACGCTCTTGTCTCGGACGCCTCGATCGGTTTTCTGTTCGCCGCCGGCATTTTGCCAGGGCTGCTGATGGGCCTGATGATGGCGGGCACCAATGCCTATATTGCACACAAGCGGGATTTCCCGGTGGAAGAACCAACGCCATTGCGTGACATTCCCCGCCTAACCTGGGAGGCCTTTCCGGCTCTGATGCTGCCAGTTATTCTGCTAGGCGGTATCTATGGCGGTGTAATGACGCCGACCGAGGCCGCCGCAGTAGCGGCGTTTTACGCTTTGCTGATCTCAGTCTTGTTTTACAGGTCAGTCAGTTTCAAAGCATTCTTTGGTGCACTACGCAGCAGCTCGCGGTCAACCGCAGCAGTCGGAGTGCTGATTATGGGCGCGATGGCGTTCAACTATGTCATCACGCGCGAGAACATACCCGGCTCTCTCGCGGCCTTCATGGCACAATTCGAACTGTCCCCAATCTGGTTCCTGATTGCACTCAACGTCCTGTTCCTGCTGTTGGGTGCCGTCCTTGAACCCGGCCCAATCTTATTGATCGTCGTGCCGATCTTCATTCCAACGGTTGATGCCATGGATATTGATCTGGTGCATTTCGGGGTGATCGTTGTCATCAACGCAATGATTGGGCTGGTCACGCCGCCGGTGGGGATGCTGTTATTCATCGTCACAAATGTCACCGGGGCAAAAGTCGGCCACATCATTCGTGATGTCCTACCGTTTCTGTTCATTCTGATCTGCGCGTTGCTGATCGTCACGATCTGGGAGGACTTCGTACTCTTCGTCCCGCGTCTGCTTGGTTACACCGGATGAGAGTGAAAGAGCGGCCAAATGTTCTTTTGATCTGCGCCGATCACTGGCCCGCCGAATTGCTGGGTGTTGCGGGCCACCCGGTCATCAAGACACCTGGCCTGGACGAAATCGCTTTTACCGGGACCCGGTTCACGAATTGCTATACTGAATGTCCAGTGTGCATTCCTGCCCGCCGCACTTTGATGACCGGCCAATCGCCGCGCAGCCATGGCGACAGAACGTTTTCTGAAAAGATGCCGATACCGGATGTCACGACGCTTCCCCAAGCGTTCCGCGATGCCGGGTATCAGGCAGACGCCGTGGGCAAGCTGCACGTTTACCCCCAGCGCGATCGCATCGGTTTTGACAGCGTCCTTCTGGACGAAGAAGGCCGGACGCAATTCGGGATGGTTGATGACTATGACATGTTTCTTGGGGATCTTGGCCACACCGGGCGTCAATACGATCATGGGATGTCGACAAACCAATATGACTGGCGGCCCTGGCACCTTGATGAAGACCTGCATGTAACGAACTGGGCGACGCGCAACATGGCGCGGACTATCAAACGGCGCGATCCGACCCGTCCAGCCTTTTGGTACCTTGGGTACCGCCACCCGCACCCCCCGCTCGTGCCTTTGCAGGCCTATGTGGATTTATACCGCGATATCGGGATCGACCCGCCATATTGCGGTGATTGGGTACACGCGAATGACAACGACCCGCCGTACGCCCTGGCTGCGATGCAAGGTCGGGTGCGGCTGCACTCTGATCCCGCCATTCTAGAGGCGCGGCGCGCTTTTTACGCGCTATGCACGCAGATCGACCATCAAATCCGCTGGCTGATTGGAACGTTGCAACAGGAAGGTATTCTGGACAACACAATCATCGTGTTCATGTCCGATCACGGGGACATGCTGGGCAACCACGGCACCGTGGCTAAGCGATTGTTCTATGAAAGTTCTGCAAATGTCCCGATGATCATTATGGGCACGAAGGAATCTCCGCAGTTATTCGAAAATGGGACAGACGACCGCCTGATGGGGCTTGCCGATGTGATGCCCACATTGCTGAATATGTGCGGAATTGACGTCCCCGCGTCAGTCGACGGTACGTCGATGGCTTCCGGTGACACCAAGGACCATTTATATGGCGAATGGGGCGAAGACGACACCGCGTGCCGAATGGTCCGAGATGAGCGGTTCAAACTGATTTACTATGCCGTTGGAAATCACTTTCAGCTCTTCGATT
>NZ_JBDMZG010000089.1:0-3831 GCF_039769035.1 Pacificibacter sp. | reverse complement strand
GGTGTTTTGGTCCGCTGTGTTCTGAGTTCGGTTTCGGGCCGTTCTTTCGGTTGGGGGGACGAGTGCGGCCAACTTCGGCGCCAATTCGACCTCGCTGAAGATGAAGTCTGTCGTTCCGTTGGCGTACGGTTTTCGCAGGGTGAGGACGAGCAGCCCGTCTGGGCGTCGATGCAGTCGCGTCCGGGCCAGCGGTGGCCGGAGCACGTAACGGCACAGCGATCTACACGGCTGATGGCGACACAGCACGTGACTTCGCATCTCGCGTCAACGTGGGCATGGTGGGCATCAACTTCCCAGTGCCTGTGCCATTGTCCTACTTTAGCTTCGGCGGCTGGAAAAAATCTGCATTCGGCGATTTGAACCAATACGGTCCAGATGCGTTCAAGTTCTACACCAAAACCAAAACCGTCACAGCACGCTGGTTCTCCGGCATCAAAGACGGCGCAGCGATGGCGTTCAAAGAACTCGACTAATCCGTCGATCAAAGCACAGTGATTTGGGCGATCTTTCCACGCGAAAGGTCGCCCTTTTTCTATCTTATGCCACGCTTGGTGACCTTGTCACAGACGCCGCCCTTCCCCCGTGCGATACTCAATCGAACATTAGGGGAGTACACCATGTTTTCTAAAAATGTCGGCAAGATTGACCGTTTGATCCGCATCGTTGTTGGGATCGCACTTTTGGCAGGGTTCGTGTTGAACGCAGACGCCAGCTATCGTTGGCTTTACCTGATCGGTATCGTGCCACTTGCCACGGCGCTGATCAACTTTTGTCCACTGTATTCCATTTTTGGCCTCAACACCTGCAAGGTCAAAAATTAGAATTTGAAACAGGGACTTATCCTGTTTCGGACAAAGCCTGCAATGCCGTCATATCGGTAAGAGTGACGGCACCCCGCGCGGTGGCAACCCACCCACGGCGCTGAAATTCTTGTAACTGACGCGAAATGACTTCGCGTGCAGTTCCAAGTTCTGCGGCAAGTTGAGCGTGGGTCGCAGACAGCTTAAGGTCCGGCCCCGCCAATTCCACAAGTTTATGCGCAAGGCGAATATCGATCTTTTGAAACGCGATTTCTTCGATCACATGAAACAGCTCTGTGATCCGCCGCGAATAGGCTGAAAACACGAAATTTCGAAAGGCTTTCGACCCTGCTACCAGATCGTCAAACACAACGCGCGGGATCGCCACGGCTTTGACTTCTGTCTCGGCAATGCCTTCGGCGGCGTAGTCCTCATAAGCCAACAGGCACGCCGTGGTCAGCACACAGCTTTCCCCCGCATGCACGCGGTACAGCACGATTTCGCGCCCACCTTCGGTGACTTGCTGCACGCGCACGACTCCATCCAGCAACAGCAATAGGTTCTCGGGCGATTTGCCTGGACCAAACAGCGTTGTATTGCGTGGCAGTGTTACGATTTGCGATTTTGACACCAAGGTGTCGCGCAATCTGGTTTCAAGCTTCGACAGCCCTGCAAATCGATCTATCCACTCCATGCCTACCTGTGCTCCAACGTGACTTGCATCCTATCCAAGCCTTAGAACGAAACCGCCTCAGTCGCAATGTCAGCCAGCAAGTCTTCGACCATTTGCATGGCGCCTTCGGGGTAATCACGGTGTCCAATGGTCACTTTGCCACCTTGGTCGGCCACAAAGATAGAATACGGGCAGTGCACGATGTTCATAGGGTCCGCTTCCATCACTTTGCGTGACACGACAGCTGAGCAAAATAGAAACACATCAGCATGGTCGAACAAGACAATGTCGGACCCAACATCTTTGCGCGTGCGCTCTAGCATGTCGCCTGTGTGTGAACGATAATCAATCACCAAACCCTTGGAAACAATCGCGTCTTCCACTGAAAATACGGCATCATCAAAACTGCCGTCATAGTCATACAGAATTGCGTCTCCAGCCAGTGCGGGCCCCGCAAAACCAAAGAGCAGTCCAAGTGCTAAAATATTGAGTCTCATAGCAAACCTCCCTTTCGTATCAACTATAGCATACACGATCCCAAAGGGCGAAAAAGGCGGCATGTCGCCGCCTTTTCATCTGATGATGACATCGCCCTACTGCGACACAGATTTCAAATACTCAATCATCGCCGTGATATCGCTGTCCTTTTTCAAACCAGCAAAACTCATCTTGGTTTTCTTGAAGACGGCTTTGGGCTTGGCCAAGAATTCAGCCAGCAGGGCCTCGTCCCAGATACGCCCTTCAGCATTCGCGGCCAACAGGTCTTTGGAGTATTTGAACCCATCAATATGGCCCACGGTCGCGCCAACAACGCCGTTCAAGACCGGTCCAACCCTGTTTTTCGCGCCCTCGCCCACTTGGTGACAGGCTTTACATTTCTTAAAAACCTTTTCTCCTTTGGCCGCCAAATCGGCATCAAACGCAGCCGCAACAACCACAGGTTCGGGTGTTGCCGGTTCAGCCACAGGTTCCTCCTTGGCGACAACAACCTCTGCGGCTGCTTGTGATACAGTCGCAGCAGCAGCCGTTTCCTCAGGCGTAACATCCAATACCAAAGCCCGCATCGTCACTTCGACAGTGTCCTTACAATCGGTGTAGCATGCAGCGTCTGAGGTGAACTGCGCATACTCCGTTGCAGGGCGATCATCGACGATAAACCCATCGGCATTTGGCATTTCAACATCCAAGAAATTTTCGTTCGACAAAACGAAATCATCATCAACCAAATCATTGGAATACAATATATACGCTGTCATCGCGTAAACGTCGTCGTCCGTTAAGGTTTGCGCTGATCCAAAGGGCATAGACCGGCGGATATAATCGAACGTGGTCGACAGGTACGGCCAATACGATCCAACGGTTTTCAATGGATCTTCGTGATCGAGCGTGTCCATGCCACCCGCCAATTTTGGCCAGTTATCAACACCTTCGGCGAATTCCCCGTGGCAACTGGCGCAATTTTCCGAGAACACCTCTTCACCAACTTCCACCGAACCAGACCCGACAGGAAGCCCCGTCCCATCTGGTGCAACATCAAGATCCCAAGCTGCAATTTCTTCGGGCATAGCGATGCGGCCCAGCCCCAAAGTGTCAGCCGAAACAGGCGCGCCGAAGGCAACGACGCAGGCCACGGACGCCAATGCAGTTTTAAGATACTTCGACATTTTCAGCCTCCCCAGTTTCCTTGACCCACCACGTCTGAATACAATTGTTGTGATAGACCGAATTCAACCCGCGCACGTCGCGCAGTTGCGTTTTGGTAGGCTGCACATAGCCCGTGTCATCATGGCACCGGCTTTGAACAAACATCTCAGAGCCATCCCAATCGATGTCCAAATAGAACCGCGTCAGCGCCATTGGTTGACCGGGTGCTGCCAAACGCGCCTTTTGCCATGTCTTGCCACCATCAATCGTGACATCGACACCCGTGATGGACCCGCGTCCTGACCAAGCAAGGCCTGTAATGACCAAAGGCCCTTTGCCGTGAGTGATCGGCGATTGCGGGCTGGGCGAGGTGACGACAGATTTCGCATCCATCACCCATGTCCATTTGCGCGCTGTGCCGTCTTCCAACGTGTCGGTGTATTTCGAAGTTTCTTCACGCGATTCAATCGCTTGGTCCGTGATCTCAATACGGCGAAGCCATTTGACCCACATATTGCCTTCCCACCCAGGCACAACCAAACGCACGGGATAGCCGTGCTCTTTGCGCAGGGCTTCACCGTTGGCTTTGAAGGCAATCATCACGTCATCCAGCGCTTTTTCAAGCGGAATAGAGCGTCCGTTTGAGGATGCATCTGCGCCCTCAACATAGACCCATTTGTCTTTGAAATCGCCAGCTGCATCCAGTCCAGCTTC
>NZ_JBDMZG010000088.1:0-15237 GCF_039769035.1 Pacificibacter sp. | reverse complement strand
TACTGTGCCAATGCGATGTCTGACATGCCGTCGTTTTGGGACACTGACGCCGTCACGCCGTTGTTTGACAAAAATTCGGACAGCTTTTCCATATCGTAGGCAAGTGCCACATCCTGTGGGTAGTTGCGCCCTGTATTTGGCATGGGCGCAAGCATGCCGATCACTCCGCCAGATGACGCCAGCACAGGCCCGCCAACTTCGCTATCGTATGTCGTTGTGACCATGGCCAAGCGCAACAGATCTTCTTCGCCGCCAAGACCGACATGTTCCGCGATGACGCCGTAGTTCAAAGAGGCGGAGCCAAGCCGGCCGTCAAACGGGTAACCCGCGACGGAGACTTCAGATTGCAGTCGTGGCAGACGGACGTCAAAATCGGCATGTGCCAGCGGCGAAAGTGCGGCCTCTGGTGCCAGCAAGGCCAGTCCGTCTTGTGTTGCAACAACAGTCGCGATGTCGCTGTCGTCAAGCTTGATTTGCGTGCACTGCGACACCAACGCGGCAGAGGTTAGGACATGGCCATTGGCGTTAACGTAAAACCCGGATCCGATCTTGTCTGCACGGCGGATGGTCAACCCAGCCAACAGATCAATATCTTGGGCCGCACCGTCCCCGTATGCATCGGGCAAGACTGCATCTGTTGCACTCCACGTGCGCATGGCTTCCAGCGCCATATCGCGGCGTTGATCGTCACCGTTTGGCCAAATAAGCGTAAAGCCTTTGACATGACCGCTGCGCAAGCGCGCTTCTGTGGTCGAGGACATGGAGCTGTCCGTCCCTGTCAGGGTGAAGCTCTTGGTTTTGCGTTGGCGCGGGCCTTCCAAAGGCACGATTTCAAGCGATTGCATGATATCGTAGAGGCCGCCAAGCGTCGCCTCGTCGCCGGTTTGGGAAATCAGCAGAACTTCAACGCCGCTGTTGTTCTTGGATTTATATTTGGCAAACGGCGGATTGTAAGAGTCAAACTCGACCAATCCCAAAGGCAACGTAATTGTCAGCCCTGCGGTGTCATCGGTCAGGCTTGTGAGTTGCAGACTGGAGACGATGTCGCGGTAGGACCCAACGACCTCGTCGCGTTGAGCTGTCGTCAAAATCCCCGTCGCTTCGTAACCTTTTGCAGCCTGCCACGCCGCCATCGAGCCACGTGTGCCACGGCCAAACGATCCGTCGATGGTGGATCTGTAAAATCCAGCAAACTTAAGCGCGACTTGCAATTCTTCACGGCCTGCGCGATCCAACGTTGCTTCGGACAAGCGTGCTTCCGCAACCGTTTCTTGCCGTGGGGCGTCCACCGCAACTGCTGCGGGCTGTGTGTCTTGCTGCACGACCACAGAAGGGGCCGCTGGCGTCACAGGGGTTACTGCGCCTAAGCTCCCCACCGGCCAGTAAGCTTGGCGATATGCTGTGCCATCTGACAAAAAGCTATCATTAGGGATCGCGCCTTGCGTTATCAGTATTTGACGCGCGGAATCTGCGGCGACGTCTGATGCATAGGGCCCAAGGGCGATGACGTGCCAGCGACCTTCAAGTTTAAAGCCAGCAACGTTTGGAAAGCTATTGGCATAACCGCGCGCGGCCTCGGTCGCGGTTGTCAGCGTCGGCTGCGCTTCAATTTGAATCCAAGTCTCGGCGAGCGCCGTGCCAGAGTACAACGAGGCCAACAGCCCCAATTTCATCGCAACCAAATAACGTTTCATCAACAAACCCTGCATTCTAAATGGGCATTTCGCCCTTTTTCTTCGTGCAAGACAAGAAAGCACAGGGCAGTTGGCGTCAATATCCCTAACGGTGATTTTCGCGGTAATTCCGCCTGCGTCACCCAAAAATCGCGTTCACATTTGCGTTGAACGCAAACTATCTTGGCAATCCGCCCATTCGACAGCTTTGGTATGGTGGCTTTCGATTGACGCCCCCGCGTGGCTTGCCTATTTAAAACCCGCATTCCGGATCACAGTCACGCGTTTTTGCGTTGCCAAGATATTCGATTGACCAGACACAAGACTGACAAGGGAACCCCATGTCGCAGACAGTTGATAAACCGCGCTCCTTTCAGGAGATCATCCTTAGACTTCAGGCCTATTGGGCCACAAAAGGTTGCGCCATTTTGCAGCCCTATGACATGGAAGTCGGGGCGGGGACATTCCACCCTGCAACAACCTTGCGCTCTTTGGGGTCAAACCCGTGGGCTGCGGCCTATGTGCAGCCATCGCGTCGTCCGACAGATGGCCGCTACGGTGAAAACCCAAACCGTTTGCAGCACTACTACCAATATCAGGTTGTGATCAAACCAAGCCCGCCAGATTTGCAAGAGCTCTACCTTGGCTCATTGAAAGCCATCGGGATTGACGCCGAATTGCACGACATTCGTTTTGTAGAAGACGATTGGGAATCTCCCACTTTGGGCGCTTGGGGCCTTGGTTGGGAAGTCTGGTGCGACGGCATGGAAGTGTCGCAGTTCACCTATTTCCAACAGGTCGGCGGCCACGATTGCACGCCTGTGTCTGGCGAGTTGACCTATGGGTTGGAACGTCTGGCCATGTACATCTTGGGGGCAGATCACGTGATGGACATGCCATTCAACGATCCGTCTTCGCCCACGCCTTTGACTTACGGTGATGTGTTCAAACAGACCGAAGAAGAATACGCGCGTCACAACTTTGATGCGGCCGATACTGAAAAGCTTCTCAAAAACTTTGAAGAAGCAGAAGCCGAATGCCACGCTTTGTTGTCCGTGCCTGCGGATGATCCCAAAACCGGCAAACGCATCATCATGGCGCACCCTGCCTATGATCAATGCATCAAGGCCTCGCATATCTTTAACCTGTTGGATGCGCGCGGCGTGATCTCTGTCACCGAACGCCAAGCTTACATCGGACGTGTGCGCACGCTGGCCAAAGCCTGTGCTGACGCCTTCGTTCAGACCAAGGCCGGAGGCTATGTGCCCGAGGCAGCCCAATGAAGGGGGCAATCGTGTCAGGCGGCATCCTTTTGACCACAGCGATTTTCGGGGCAGGGCTGTATTACAGCCAAGTCTACGCCTATTACGATCCGATCGAAGTCGGCTCGCCGGCTGCTGTTGTCACGGCCACAACCTTTGATGGCGCGTCCGAGGACATCTTGGCTGAAGAGTTCGAAGGCATCGATGCCGACACTTCGCCCAAGAAATACCGCTCCTGCTTTAAGACACCATTGTCGCAAGCCATGATGAGCGAAACATTCGAAGCCTACGCTGAACCAACACCTTTGGTTGCGCCCAGCTGGTTTGACTGCTTTGACGCCCAAAAGCTGACCGCTGACATCGAAAGCGGCGACGCCATGGCCTTTATGGGTACCGAAAACATCACCTACGGCGTCGACCGCGTTCTGGCCGTTTATGCCGATGGTCGCGCCTATGCTTGGCACCAAATCAATCACTGCGGTGAAACCGTTTTTGACGGCAATCCCGCGCCCGAAGGCTGTCCGCCAGCCCCAGCAACCAACGCTGGCCAATAGCCTTAAAGGATCACGACTATGCCCGATCTTCTGATTGAAATCTTTTCTGAGGAAATCCCCGCTCGCATGCAAAAACGTGCCGCTGAGGATTTGAAAAAATTGGTCACCAACGGACTTGTTGAGGCGGGTCTCACCTATGCTTCTGCTGGCGCTTTTGCCACGCCGCGCCGTTTGACCTTGTCCATCGAGGACCTGCTGGCCCAAAGCCCGACCACGGTTGAAGAGCGCAAAGGTCCGCGTGTGGATGCGCCTGAGAAAGCGCTCGCAGGGTTCTTGCGCGGCGCAGGCGTTGCCAAAGAAGACCTCGGCACGGTGGAAGAGAAAAAAGGCACATTCTATGTCGCCAAAATCACCAAAGAGGGCCGCGCCGCAGCCCCTATTATTGCTGAAGTTTTGGAAAAAACGATCCGCAATTTCCCATGGCCCAAGTCCATGCGCTGGGGTTCAGGCAGCTTGAAATGGGTGCGCCCGTTGCATTCCATCATTTGCGTTCTGTCTGCGGAAGATGGCTCAGAGGTTGTTGAGTTCGACATTGACGGCATTAAATCCGGTCGGTCCACGCGCGGGCATCGTTTCATGGCGCCTGATGCAATTGATGTGAACAATTTTGATGACTACGCCACCAAGTTGAAGTCCGCATATGTGATGCTTGATGCGACTGAGCGCGCCGATCACATCTGGCACGACGCCACGAACCAAGCTTTTGCGCAAGGTCTTGAAGTTGTCGAAGACAAAGGTCTGTTGGCCGAAGTTGCAGGGCTGGTCGAATGGCCTGTCGTGTTGATGGGCAACATTGGCGCTGATTTCTTGGACCTGCCGCCAGAGGTGTTGCAAACCTCGATGAAAGAGCACCAAAAGTTCTTCTCCGTGCGCAATCCTAAAACGGGCCGTATCGAGAAATTCGTGACTGTCGCCAACCGTGAAACGGCCGACCAAGGTGCTACCATTTTGGCGGGCAACGAAAAGGTTCTGTCTGCGCGCTTGGCAGATGCGAAATTCTTCTGGGACAATGACATCCGCACTGTGGAGCGCGAGGGCTTTGAGGCCATGGCCGCCCCATTGGCCAATGTCACCTTCCACAACAAACTCGGCTCGCAAGCGGAACGCATTGCGCGCATCGCAGCCCTGGCTCGCGACATCGCGCCTATCGTCGGCGCCGATGCAGATGAGGCTGAACTGGCCGCGAAAGTCGCCAAGGCCGATCTGTCGTCGGAAATGGTTTATGAGTTCCCAGAGCTGCAAGGCATCATGGGGCGCTACTACGCCAAGAAAGCGGGCTTGTCCGACGCTGTGGCTGACGCCTGCCGCGATCACTATTCCCCATTGGGGCCATCAGATGATGTGCCAACCGATCCTGTATCTGTTGTTGTCGCACTTGCCGACAAGCTCGACACGCTGACAGGATTCTGGGCGATTGATGAAAAGCCAACGGGGTCAAAAGACCCGTTTGCTTTGAGGCGTGCTGCTTTGGGCGTGATCCGTTTGATCCTGACCAACGATGCGCGTTTTGGTCTTGATCGGGTGTTTGATACGCAGTTGTTGGCACACCGTATCGCGGTGACTGACGAAAATGATGGTGTGATTGATACGCTGAAAGAAATTCTTGTTGAGATCGCCGATCACGGTCTGTTTGGCGCAGCCTTCAACGCGATTACAGACAAGCTTGATGATACTCAGACGGAGGCCGCAAAAGCTGCCACCAGCGGTTTGCCGGAAACGTCTGTTGATCTTTTGTCATTCTTCCACGACCGCCTGAAAGTCTTCCTCAAGGACGAGGGCGTTCGTCACGATGTGATCGACGCTTGTCTTGCGATGGATGGGTCTGACGACATCACGTTGTTGGTCAAACGCGCCCGCGCTTTGTCGGCAACTTTGGCCACAGAAGACGGCGCGAACCTGATCCAAGGGTTTAAACGCGCCAACAACATTCTGACGCAAGCCGAAGAAAAAGACGGTGTCGAATACTCTTACGGTCCTGACATCAAGTTCGCAGAAAGCGACGAAGAAAAAGCCCTGTTTGCGGCGCTTGATACTTCCGAGGCCGCGATCAAACCTGCGATGAAAACCGAAGACTTTGAAGCCGCTATGTCCGCAATGGCCGCGATGCGCCCGTCTGTAGACGCGTTTTTCGAAGCTGTTCAGGTGAACGCAGAAAGCGACATCTTGCGTCGCAACCGTTTGAATCTGTTGGGTCGTATCCGTGAAATCTGTCTCTCCGTGGCAGATTTGACCAAACTCGACGGCTAAAGCGTTAAAATTCGCGCGGGGGGCAACGTTTTGATTGCACCCCGCGCATCAAGGCGCTTAACCTGTCGACCCAAAGGGAGCGCCGCATTGCAGCAAAAAAATGATAGTCTCGGGTATACGCGCATTCGTCGCGTGGCCCCCATCGCAGTGAACACGCACGGTGGGCGCGCAAAATGTTTGCAGCGCCTCGTGCGCCTTGATTTGCCTGTTCCTGAAACTGTTGCCTTGTCCTTTGATGCCGTGCGTTCCTTGGCTGATGGCAAAGCGCTGGATATCAGTGCGCTGCTCAAAGTGTTTGGCAATACACCACTTTTGATCGTGCGCCCGTCTTCTGAAGACCCAGATTGGGGCGGCCCTGGCGCGATGCTTAATATTGGTATGAATGATGTGCGCCACGCCGAGTTGACGCAAATCTACGGTGATGAAGCCGCTGACGCCTTGTACCTGCGGTTTGTGCAATCCTACGCCATTCACATTGAGCGTTTGGACCCTGAAGAGTTTGAAACAGACAGTGGCACCTCAACCAGACAGGCGTTGAAAGACGCGCTCGATGCCTATGAAAATGAGACCGACGAACCGTTTCCGCAGGAAATTGAAGTTCAGTTGATCAAAGTGTTGCGGTCAATGGCACGCGCATGGAGTGGCACCACTGCGCGTTTGTTGCGCCAAGCCAAAGGCGCGCCGGCAGATGCTGGGTTGGGTCTGATTGTGCAGACCATGTCTTTCGGTGTTGGACCAGGTGAGTGCGGCGCGGGCGTGATTCAATTGATTGATGAGGAAACCGGTGCCCCATTGGTGCGTGGGCGTTACAAACGTCAGGCCCTTGGTCGGGATGCTTTGGCGGATCAATCCGATGTCATGTATTTGACGAAAGACAAGCGCGGTCCGTCGCTTGAAACCGATTGCCCTGCGTTGTTTGATCATCTGAGCGAGATTACGCAACTTTGCCGCGCCAAATTGCGTGAAGAAATGCAGGTGGAGTTCATCGTTGAGCAAGGCAAGCTCGCGGTCTTGGACGCCGTGCGTGTGCCTCGTTCCACGCGTGCAACCCTGCGCAGCGCTGTGCAACTTGCCGAAGACGGGATCATTCCAACTTCCGAGGCCTTGTTGCGCATTCCGCCACGGTCATTGACTGAGCTATTGCACCCGCAAATTGATCCCGCTGCAGAGCGATCCGTGTTCGCGAAAGGCATTGCAGCAAGCCCCGGTGGCGCTGTTGGCCGATTGGTGTTTTCGTCTGCGGCGGCACAATTGTCCGAAGCACGCGGTGAGGCCTGTATCTTGGCGCGTCGTGAGACGGCCCCCGAAGATATTCGCGGCATGCATTCTTCCGTTGGCGTTTTGACGGAACGCGGCGGCGTGACATCTCATGCGGCCGTGATCGCGCGTGGCATGGGCGTGCCATGTGTTGTTGGGGCGTCGATGACGATCAATTCGCGCAAGAAAACCATCACCAGTGCAAACGGCGAAACCTTGCACGAGGGCGATATGATCACGCTCGATGGCTCTAAAGGTGAAGCACTGATTGGCGAGACCAAAATGCTGCCGCCCTTTAAAGACCGTTGGTATTTGCAACTGATGGAATGGGCTGATGCCATTCGCGACATCGGGGTGCGCGCCAACGCTGATACGCCTGCCGATGCTGCTATGGCACGCGATTTCAAGGCGCAGGGCATTGGCTTGTGTCGGACCGAACATATGTTCTTTGAAGGCGATCGATTGACGGTGATGCGCGAAATGATTTTCGCCGCCACAGATGAAGATCGCCGTGAAGCAATTTCGCGGCTTTTGCCGATGCAACGGTCTGATTTCATCGAATTGTTCCGCATTATGCAAGGTCAGCCCGTTTGCATTCGTTTGCTTGATCCGCCGCTCCACGAGTTTTTGCCTTCTAACAGGGCAGGGGCCAAAGAGCTGGCCGAAGCCTTGGATATGCCGTTGTCTGACGTGACGCGCCGGATCGAATGGTTGTCTGAGTTCAACCCGATGCTGGGTATGCGCGGGGTGCGATTGGGCATTACGTTCCCGCAGATTTATGAAATGCAAGCGCGCGCCATTTTTGAAGCCACCATCGAGGCGTCGAAACTTGGCGATCCTGTGGTGCCTGAAATCATGATCCCCTTGGTATCCGCGATGCGCGAAGTGGAGCTGGTCAAAACCTTGGTGGATGGCGTTGCAGCTGCGGTGCGCAATGAAAAAGGCGCGGATTTCACATACCGCCTTGGGGTGATGGTTGAAACGCCGCGCGCTGCTTTGCGGGCACATGAAATTGCACAGCATTCGGCGTTCTTGTCCTTTGGGACGAACGATTTGACGCAAATGGCTTACGGCCTGTCGCGGGATGATGCGGGCCGATTTATGAACACCTATGTTCAGCAAGGCGTGTTCCCTGAAGACCCGTTCCACACACTCGATGTCGACGGCGTTGGCGAATTGCTGACCATTGGCGCAGCGCGGGGACGGCAGGCATCGCCGAACATCGTGCTGTCAGTTTGTGGTGAGCACGGTGGGAATCCCGAATCTATCGCCTTCTGTCGGGCCGCAGGATTTGACTATGTATCCTGCTCTCCTTTCCGAGTCCCTGTTGCGCGATTGGCCGCAGCACAATTGGTCGCAGCTGAAAGCAAGGTTTCGCCCAAGTAGGGTAAGTCGCTGTATCTACACAATTATAGGGGGTGGCCTCGCAGGCTTTAGGCGGGATTCGGTGTGCTTTTTATGCATCACGTGCTCGCTCCTGAGGGGTTGGGTGGACCTTTTGCACATTTTGGCCTATGTCAGCGACCGAAATGTTGTTGTCTGCTCAATTGGTGAGCAGGGTGTGAAAGTAGAACGTCATGAAAGCCAAATTTAAAGCTCTTGCACTCGGTGCCCTTGTTGGGGCTTCTGTTTTCGCTTTTTCTGCACAAGCTGACGTGACCTTTAGCTCGTCCAATGACCCGAATGTGGCCAACGACCGCGTTGCAAGGCTTCTAGAACTTGAACGTAAATCCATTAAAGCGATTGAAGCCGATACGGTTGCAAAGTTGCTGGCTAATTTCAAACCCGCGCCAAAACCAACTCCGCCAGTTCGCGTACAATATACACGCGATTTTTTGGCCGGTCTTCCTGTCGCAACAGGTGGCAAGGATCTGGAGTGTTTGACACAGGCTTTGTATTTTGAAGCGCGTGGCGAAAGCGTAAAAGGTCAGTTTGCAGTGGCCGAGGTGATCCTTAATCGCGTGTCGTCTTCAAAATTCCCAAACACGGTTTGTGGTGTTATTAACCAAGGCACAGGTAAAAAATACCAATGTCAGTTCACTTACACCTGTGACGGGCACGCCGAAGTTGTAAACGAAAAGAAAGCTTGGGACCGGCTGACCAAAGTCGCGAAGTTGATGTTGAAGGGCGCGCCGCGCAATTTGACTGGCGGGGCGACACATTACCACACAACTGCAGTGAATCCACGTTGGGCAAAAACTTTCCCACGCACGGCGGCAATTGGTGTGCACTACTTTTACCGGATGCCAAAAGCCTAAAGAAAAGACATCGTGGATGTTGTTCAACCCCGTCCTTTGGTCGGGGTTTTTTATTTTTAAGACAAATGGCTTGGAGCGGGGGCCTAAAACCGATAGCTAGGCGCCAAAGTTTGCGAACATTCGCGCCCCTAAGCAGAGCTGTCATAATGTCTGAAATCCACGTTGCATTTGAACACCCCGAAGCGCGTGCCGCCGCCACCGATGGTGGCAAGCCGTTGGACCGTATTTCGTTGCGCGATCATATCGTCGAGGTCGAAATTGGCGCGTTTCAGGCCGAACGGGGGATGTTGCAGCGGGTTGGTTTCAATATCGTTGTTGAATTGGCGCCGACAGTTGGTCCTATCGATGACGATGTTGACCGCATTTTGTCTTACGATGCGCTGACAGAAGCTATTCAAATTGAACTCGAAGCAGAACGGCTGAATTTGCTCGAAACGCTCGCGGAGCGCATCGCAAAGCGTATTTTGTCTGAGCCGCGTGCATTTCGGGTGTTTGTGCGGGTGGAAAAACTTGACCGTGGCCCGGGCGCTTTGGGTGTCGAGATTGTGCGTTCTGAAGATGACACGGATGGTCACGCGATGCCCATCAACGCGCCAGCGCCGCAGCCAACTATTGTGTTTTTGGGGCAAAACGCACTGAGTGCGCAGACGCTGGACCAGTGGATTGATGCTTTCGAAGCCGCAGACCGTCCGATAATTTTGTCTGTTGGTCTGCCGCAAGGGGCTTGGCCGCAAGCGACGACCGAAATCACACAGCGGCGGATCGACCTTTTGGCGATTGAACAAAACGCATGGATGCTTGCCGCGAAAGACGACCGTTGTGTTGTGCGGGCCTCGCGCACCGAATTGGATTGGGCGATGAAGCACGACCAACTGTCGGTTTGGGCCCCATCGAAAATGGTGTTGGACGCGGTGAATGGTCCAAAAGGTTCCGCCGTCGAAATGGCCGCGTGGCTTGGCTCTGAATTGAACGCTACAGAATTGTTGGTGATGGGCGAAGACCTGCCGCAAGACTGTAACATTCCAACGCGCACCCTTGACCTCAACGGCCCAGTCGCCCCCTTTTAGGCGACAAGAGGATTCAAATGCCGAACCTGAAACAATACCACCGCCCTTTGGTCCAACATGGACAACACCGCCCCGATGGCGCGTTCACCTTGGCCGGCGGCGCCATGTGGTTTAGCCACGTCGAAGTCTTGGCGCGTGGGCAGGCGCCGAAAACGATCGAAGCCGCGCAAGCGCCGCGTGAGATTTTGAACCGACTGACGGCACCGCGTACATCCTGTGCGGGGTTGGACATGACGCGGGTGAACGTGATGGGCATCCTGAACGTCACGCCTGACAGTTTTTCTGACGGTGGCATGTTTGATCGCCCAGAGACGGCCATCGACCATGCGCAAGCAATGATCAATGACGGTGCAGATATTTTGGACATCGGCGGCGAAAGCACACGGCCTGGGGCTGTTTATGTGACGCCAGAGCAAGAAATTGCCCGTACTGCGCCAGTGATCCGTGCCATTCGCACCGCCAGCGAGGTGCCGATTTCCATTGATACGCGCAAATCCTTCGTTGCTGATGCGGCCTTGCAGGCAGGGGCGAGCCTCGTGAATGATGTCTACGCCTTTACCCATGATCCCGCGTTGGCGCAGGTCGCCGCTGATGCTCAGGTTCCTGTATGTTTGATGCACGCGCAAGGGGATCCTGACGAGATGCAAAAGGATCCGCGTTATGCGAATGCCTTGCTGGATGTGTATGATTTTCTCGAAGCGCGGATTGAAGTTGCCGTGCGTGCGGGCATTCGCGCCGACCAAATCATCACAGATCCCGGCATTGGATTTGGCAAGACAGTCGCGCACAACTTAGAAATTATGAACCGTTTGTCTTTGTTTCACAGTCTGGGCTGCCCTGTTTTGCTGGGCGCATCGCGCAAGAGCTTTATCGGAGCTGTTGCGCAAGAGCCCGACGCGACCGAGCGCCTAGGTGGCTCGCTTGCAGTTGCATTGGCGGGCGTGGCGCAAGGCGTTCAAATCTTGCGCGTTCACGATATAAAACAAACAAAACAAGCGCTTGCTCTTTGGCAGGCGATGAGTAGTGGAGAATATAACGATGTCCCGTAAGTTTTTTGGTACCGATGGCGTGCGTGGTCGCGCCAACTCAAACCCTATGACGGCTGAGATGGCCCTTAAACTTGGGGCCGCTGCGGGGCGGTATTTCCGACGCGATGGCGGTGGCGCGCACCGTGTGATCATTGGCAAAGACACGCGCTTGTCGGGCTACATGTTCGAAACAGCCATGACCGCAGGATTTACCTCAACAGGCATGAACGTGTTCTTGCTTGGACCAGTTCCAACTCCGGCTGTTGGCATGATGACCACCTCCATGCGCGCAGATGTGGGTGTGATGATTTCGGCGTCTCACAATCCCGCAGAAGACAACGGGATCAAGTTTTTTGGCCCCGATGGGTTCAAACTGTCCGACGAGGCCGAGATGGAAATCGAGCGCCTGTTGATGGGGGACATCACACCGGCGCAGGCCAAAAACATTGGACGCGCCAAACGTATCGACGATGCGCGCTTTCGCTACAATGAACGGATCAAAGGCACGTTGCCGCGTGGCATGACTTTGTCTGGGCTCAAGGTTGTTGTCGATTGCGCAAACGGCGCCGCCCATAAAACCGCCCCTGAGGTTCTTTGGGAACTTGGGGCCGAAGTTATTCCTGTCGGAACCTCCCCGAATGGTCACAACATCAACGAAAATTGCGGCTCGACAGCACCTCGAACTGCTGCGGAAGCCGTGATTGCGCATGGCGCTGACATGGGCATTTGTCTTGATGGGGACGCCGATCGTGTGATGATCTTGGACGAACACGGTCAGGTTGCTGATGGGGATCAATTGATGGCGCTTTTGGCCAAAAGCTGGGCCGATCAAGGCAAACTACAAGGCGGCGCCTTGGTGGCCACGGTGATGTCCAATTTGGGTTTGGAACGGTATCTGGCCTCTGAAGGTTTGCGGTTGGAACGCACGGCTGTCGGAGATCGCTATGTTGTGGAGCGCATGCGTCAAGGCGGCTTTAACCTTGGTGGGGAGCAATCGGGTCATATCGTGATGACGGATTACGCCACCACGGGCGACGGTCTTTTGGCCGGCCTGCAGTTTTTGGCGGCGATGATTGCCAGCGGCAAGAAAGCGTCTGAGCTGGCGCGCACTTTCGAAACGGTGCCGCAGCTTTTGAAAAACGTGCGCTATGCAACTGGTCAAACGCCACTTAATGACGATGGTGTGAAACGGGCAATTGCTGACGCTGAACGCAAATTGGATGGCAACGGTCGCTTGTTGATCCGCAAGTCTGGCACCGAACCCCTTATCCGCGTGATGGCGGAGAGCGTGTCAGAAGCCACGATGAACGCAGCGGTCGACAATGTTGTTGCCGCAGTGGAAAAAGCGACACGCTAATTTATTGATATTAGAAACTAAAAGGCTCTTGGGGTTTTCTTCAAGAGCCTTTTCTATTTGCTACTGACCGGCTGAAAACGGGGACACGGCCATAACCGAGGCTGCGTTGAGCAGGGTCCAAACTATGGCTGTGATTTTGAGGCCCATGCCGCTGTTGGCCTTGGGCTTGGCGATCCAAACGGCGCGTGCCACGGCCAAAAGGTATAGCCCAAAGATGACAAATGCCGGTGCAATCAGCCCATAAAGTACAGGTACGAAAAGCATGACGATGACGATGGGTAAAAATAAAAGACCCGCCAAATAGTTGCCGGCCCAAAAGGTATCGCCAAGACCTTCTTGACCCTTGAGCAGGCTTTTCCAGAACCCAAGCGTGAACATCCGCGCGCGGTCGGCGTTGATCTTGTCGAGTTCACTGGGGGTGGGGTTGGTCATTGTTACGTCCTTTGAAACCTGTAGACACATTGGCTGCATCAAAGGTCGGGGGCAAGGCAGCATTGCTGGACGCGTTGTCGCGGGGTGTAATATATACGGGGGCGCATGGGCCCGCAAGAAAGCAGGCGCATACTGTTTTCAAATCAGAGTAGGTTACGCTAGCCACGCAATTGGTGGTGCAAGATGATCGGCACGACCAAGTCTTCTTCGTCCGCAAGGTGCCGCGCCAGCAAGACACTGAGCGCCTCGCCTGATTTCAACACCTCTGCGGCCTCGTCTGTCATGTCGTCAGGCGATAGGTGCGCCAATTGCACAGCGCGGTTGGCGTGGCGTTTGAAGGTATCAAGCGTGCTATCCAGCGCCTCGTGATCGGCCTCAAGCATATCAAGACCAGCCTCAAGACGTTCTTCCGCAGCAGACAGTTCGGGGAAAAACTTTCGGTCTTCCCACGTGTGATGCCCATGCAGATTGCGCAGCAAGCTATCGCCGTATTTCGTCAGGCGTCGCACAAATGTGCGATCATCGATGTCCCTGTTCAAAAACGCCTGCGTGTCTTCAGTCACGTAAGATGACAAAGCACGAAAGCCATTGTGAGCGCCCATCCAGTTTTGGATGGAGCGGGCGAAATTCGGGTGATTTGGCCACGCATCGCGTGGGTAATCCCGCAGGAGAATTTGAAACTCGGACGGAAGTTGCCCTTGAAACTGGTCCCCTCTGGTTTGAATGTTGTACGTCATGAGGGACAAATGGGGGTGCGTTATAATATAACAAGTGGCGAGCGCGCAGGGCCGTAATGCCCTAAGCGCATAGAGCGCTTGAAAAGGCTATCCCATCAACTGCGGTTTCATCGCTTGATAAATCACAGCCGTGGCGGTGTTGGCCAAGTTGAGCGAGCGTACAACAGGGTTGCGCATGGGCAGGTTGAATGTGCGATCTTCCATGCCGGACAGAATTTCCTGCGGCAGGCCTTTGGATTCACAGCCAAACACCAGATAGGCGTCGGCTTGATAGTCCGGCTCGTAAAAGCTTTTCGCGCCGTGTTCTTCAAAGAAATGCAAATCCTCGCGCGCGGGTTTGCGGTCATCAAGAAAGCTCTGCCAGTCGTCGTATTCCGTCAATTGCACATGCTGCCAATAGGTGGTGCCAGAGCGCCGCACGGCTTTTTCGTCCAATGAAAACCCCAAAGGCTTGATCAAAATCAGCTCCAACCCCAAAGCCACACAAGTTCGCCCAATAGCGCCAGTGTTGTACGGGATTTCAGGGGTCACAATGACCACTTTCATTTGCGGATCAGACATGAGGTGCTGGCTTTCTATGGGGCAGGGCGCGGAAACGGCGCATGTTGGCCCCCTGTTAGCCTAACTTTAGCGGTATTCCAATGACTTCACTGATCTTGTTTGATCAGCAATTCCCCTTCTATTTCCATAGCAAAGTTGAGGGGCAACCCTGAGACGCCAATTGCAGAGCGGGCATGTCGACCAATGTCCGTCCCAAAAACGTCGATGATGAGATCGCTGAAACCGTTCACAACGAGATGTTGCTCACTGTAGCCTGGGGCGGATGTCACCATGCCAAACACACGCACCCAACCAGTGACCTTGGACAATTCCCCAATTTCTGCCTTGATGTTGGAGAGCACAGTTAACGCAATTTCACGGGCTTCGTCATAGGCTTGAGCTGTTGTGAAATCGGTACCGACCACTCCAAAGGGTCCATCAATGGCACTCTTTGGTGACCCTGAAAAAAGCAATCGGTCGCCCCGAACGTTTATCAATACAAAGGGTAAATGCAGGCCTTCGGGCCTTTTTGACGGTTGCGGTAGAGTTAAACCGAGTTCTTCCAGTCTTTCTTCGGGTGTTGGCATTTTTCTCGCTTTCCCAATTATTCTTCAGGAAGGGTATCATGTTTTCTGAGGCGAGTCAGATTGGGGCCTAGCTGATGGTATGTTTTCTCAACAAAAAAGGCCCCGCAATCGTGCGAGGCCTTTCAAATGTCTTAGATCGTGAAAGCTTAGTTGCGCTCTTTGTCGACCATTTTACCAGCTGAAATCCAAGGCATCATGCCACGGAGTTTCGCGCCTGTTTCTTCGAGCAGGTGCTCGT
>NZ_JBDMZG010000087.1:0-29938 GCF_039769035.1 Pacificibacter sp. | reverse complement strand
GCGCCCAACAAGCTCTAGACCCATCGATCACTTAGTGGCATCATTTCCCTCTTTGGATCCAAGACTGCCGCAGGCTCGCGGCGTGAAGCGAAAGATAGACTTATGACAGACCGCCTGCCCCACGAAAAAGGTTTCCACATCTCATGGGATCAAATTCACCGTGACAGTCGCGCTTTGGCGTGGCGTCTAGATGGCAAAGGACCAAATGATGGTGCGTGGCGTGCTATTGTTGCGATCACTCGTGGCGGCATGGCCCCAGCGATGATCATCGCGCGTGAATTGGACGTGCGCACTGTGGATACGATTTCGGTCAAATCCTATGATCACCAAGATCGCAGTGTTGCGCAGGTGCTGAAATCACCGGATGCGGATATGATGGGCGACGGCACTGGCATCTTGATCATCGACGACTTGGTCGACAGCGGCAAAACACTTGAGTTGGTCCGCGAAATGTACCCCAATGCGCATTTTGCAACGGTCTACGCCAAGCCACAAGGGCGCCCGCAGGTCGACAGCTTTATCACTGAAGTCTCGCAAGACACGTGGATCTTTTTCCCATGGGACATGGCGCTGCAATACGTTCAGCCCTACCGCGGCAAAGACTAATTTCCCAAGACATATTGACGACAAGGCCGCCACTGAGCGGCCTTTTTGTATTTCTAGCGCGCGCGCCCCAGCTCGCACGCCTAGCACTCACGCGGCGGTTAAATCACCTTCGCTTTGGGGTGCTGTGTCTTTGACGCGTTTGATTGCCGCCATGGCGCTTTCGATGCTGGAGAGCGGGTCCAAAGCGCTTGAGACATGTTCTACCGCCGCACAAGCTGCACGCACAAAAAACGCACTTTGCTTGGCACTTAGGTCGTAAGACCCATCGCGCACGGCATCCAAAATTGTGTTCATTGCCGTTATGTTATGAGCCTGAGCGCATTCCAATGCGGCCTCTAGTTTTTTGATCAACTGGCACGTCGTCATCATTAACCTCAATTCTTTACAAATTTTTTCTGAGTTGACCGCTGGCCCCAAAAATTTGGCTGCGATATCTTATCCTCACATAAAATCGACACCACAAAGGTTAACAGCTTGTGCACATGGCCGTTTTCTTGCGGCAAACTGAATGTAGTGGTCAAAAAAACGCCAGAGGGCATTGCGATTGCTAACAAAGCAGGCGATGCTCAAACCACTGCAATTGCAGCATAAATTTCTGCATTGCAGCAAATGCAATTACGCAGGCGACCAAATTTCATTGGGCACGCCCGCGCCTTTCGCAAGAGGAACCAAATATGTCATCCACCGCCGCGCACCCGCTTTCAACACCGATGCATAACACCATGGCATCGCCGATCGTGCAGGCCGCGGCATGGCTCAGAAGCGCAACCTTTCCGTCGGAGCGGCCCTTGATCAACCTGTCGCAAGCAGCCCCGACAGCTGCCCCAACCGAACAATTGCGGCGTGAAATGGCACGGATCGCAATCGAGGACGACACGGCGCACCAATACGGTCCTGTGCTTGGGCTTCCAGATCTGCGCAACGAAATCGCATCACAGTGGAACGCCCATTATCACGGGGACATCACCTCAAACGATGTTGCGATTTCGTCGGGTTGCAACCAAGCCTTCACATCCGTGATGTCGACGCTCTGCGCCGCTGGCGATGAAATCATATTGCCAAGCCCATGGTACTTTAACCACAAAATGTGGGCCGAGATGAACAATGTGACTGTCGCTGCACTGGAGACCGGACCAGACCTTTTGCCAGATTTGCAGCGCGCAGCGAAACTGATCACTCCGCGCACCCGCGCCATCGTATTGGTCAGCCCGAACAACCCCGGTGGTGCGGAATACCCAGCTGAGCTCGTGACGCAATTCTATGCGCTCGCCAAAGCCCATCGTATTGCCTTGGTGATCGACGAAACCTACCGCGATTTTGATTCTCGCACGGGCGTCCCGCACTATCTGTTCCAACAATCCGATTGGCGCGAGACCGTCGTGCAATTGTATTCCTTTTCCAAGGCCTACCGCATGATGGGGCACCGCATCGGTTCTATCGTGGCGAGTCCAGCAAGACTGCAGCAAGTGGAAAAGTACCTTGATACCGTCACGATCTGCCCCAACCAACTTGCGCAAAAATCAGCGCTTTGGGCGATGCAGAATCTGTCCGATTGGGTCGCCGAAGAACGCCTTGAGATTTTGGCACGCCGCGAAGCTGTCGCGAAAGGATTCGAAGGCCTAAAAGACAAAGGGTGGGTTTTGCGCGGATGCGGTGCGTATTTCGCTTATGTCGAGCACCCGTTCGACATGCCTTCGACCGAACTCGTGCCGTGGCTGCTGGAAAACGCGTCTTTGTTGGTGCTTCCCGGAACGGCCTTCATGCCACAAGGGCACAAAGATGCGGAAAAACAGCTGCGAATTGCCTTCGCAAACGCCGATCTGGCGCAAATCTCTCAGCTTTTTGATCGTCTACACCAGATTGAGCTGTAATCTGAGCCGATCTGCCTTGCGAGCCGCCGCCGAACCCCCTAGACATTTCGCAGTTTGATGGGAGACAGCACGATATGGCAAGCGGCAATGGTACTGGCAAGAAAATGGTGGTGTGGGGTGTTCTCGGTCTTTTGATCGTGGCCCTCGGTGGATTTGGCACGGCCAATTTTGGCGGATCCGTCAGCAGCGTCGGCTCTGTCGGCGATCGCGAGATTGACGTCAACACATACGCCAACGCGCTCACTGGCGAGATCTCCCGCTTTGAGCAGCAAATCGGTCAGCAAATGTCCGTAGAGCAAGCGTCACAAATTGGCATCCCTGCCCGCGTGCTGAACCAGCTTTTCAATCAAGCTGCGCTGGACGGCGAAACTGCACGCCTTGGCCTCTCCGTTGGTGATGCCGCCGTACGTCGCCAGTTGCTGTCCATTCAAGGGTTTCAAGGATTGGACGGCAACTTTGATTCTGAAACTTATAAGGCTGCGCTGAACCGCATTGGCGAAAACCCTACGAAGTTTGAACAGGGTCTGCGCGAAGACCTGTCACGCACATTGCTGCAAGGTGCGCTCACCACTGGGATCACCATGCCAGCCGTTTACGGCGACGTTGTTGTCGAATGGATCGGCGAACGTCGCACGGTCTCTGTTGCGATCATGGGCACCAATGCGCTGTCCTTGGGCACCCCGATCCCGACCGAAGCAGACATCACAGCGCAATATGAAGCAACGCCAAAGGCTTACACCTCTGCAGAAACACGTGATGTCACCTATGTGTGGCTCACACCCGAAATGCTTGCGGACGAGGTCGATCTTGACGAAGCCAGCTTGCGCGAGCTTTACGACGAAAACATTTCACAGTTCGTTCAAGCCGAACGCCGTTTGGTTGAGCGCCTTGTCTTTGGCACCGAAGAAGACGCGGCGGCAGCAGCGGCACGCTTGACCTCCGGTGAAACCACTTACGAAGATGAAATCACAGCACGCGGTCTTGAACTGATCGACGCCGACATGGGCGATGTGGCCATTGACGACCTTGGAAACGCCGGAGACGCCGTTTTCGCCTTGGACCTGCACGCAGTGTCCGATGTGATTGAAACCGATCTTGGCCCTGCCCTGTTCCGCGTGAATGGCGTGTTGGAAGCCTCCGAAATCAGCTTTGAAGACGCGCGCGCAGACCTGTCGATTGAAATGGCAGCCGATGCGGCCCGTCGCGACATTGCGGACATGATCGAAGACTTCGATGACCTTTTGGCCTCAGGTGCCACGTTGGAAGAACTGGCGTCCGAAACGCGCTTGGAGCAAGGCCAGTTGGCTTGGGCGCCAAACGCAGAAGATGGCATTGCGTCCTATTCCGCCTTTGTGAACGCGGTGCAATCTGCTGAAGTTGGCGATTTCCCAGAGATCATTGAATTGTCTGACGGTGGCATCTTTGCGCTGCGTCTTGATTCTATTACGCCCGCAGCATTGAGCCCGCTTGACGATGTGCGCGACCAAGTGATCGCGGATTGGGAAGCAGCAGAGACCGCGCGTCAGATGTTGGTGAATGCCCAAAGCCTTGAAAGCCAAGTCGCCGCAGGCACTCCGCTGTCAGAGCTTGGTTTGCCAATCGAGAACTTTGAGACCATCACACGTCAAGATTACATCTCAACGATGCCTGAAGGCTTTATCGATGCAGTGTTTGAGCCAAGCTTGGCCAAAGGCGCCACAACGTTGATTCAAGACGACGGTCGTGTGGTTATTGCACATATTGATGCTGTGATGCCGCCCGAAGCCACGGAAGACAACGCAGCCATTGCGGACGGCTACATCACAACCGCAGCGCAAGGCGCCGCACAAGATGTGGTTAACGCCTTCTCAAACGCGCTACGCACCCGCGAAGGTGTCTCCATCAATCAAACAGCAGTGAATGCGGTTCACGCCCAACTGCCGTAAGTCACGTACAAGAACAAAGGTCATTTCAAATGGCACAGATCATCCCTTCGTTTGACGCATTTGAAGCCGCCTATTCTGCGGGTGAAAATCAGGTGGTTTACGCCAAAGTGGCCGCTGATTTGGACACTCCGGTGTCGATCATGCTCAAGCTTTCCGGCGCGCGCACTGACAGTTTCATCCTTGAATCCGTCACTGGCGGCGAAGTGCGTGGACGTCATTCCATCATCGGGATGAAACCTGATCTGGTCTGGAAATGTGATGGCACACAGGCGCAAATCAACCGCGATGCGCGCTTTGACTCTGCAGCTTTTACAGATGAGGCCACTGATCCTTTGACCTCGTTACGTGCCTTGATTGCTGAAAGCAAAATCGATCTGCCTGATGAGTTGCCATCCCCGTCTGCGGGATTGTTCGGCTATTTGGGCTACGACATGATCCGTCATGTGGAACATTTGCCAAATGTGAACCCTGATCCCATCGGCACACCTGATGCGCTGATGATGCGCCCAACAGTTGTGGCTGTGCTTGATGGCGTCAAAGGTGAAGTCACCGTTGTGTCACCTGCTTGGGTCAAATCTGGCCAATCGGCACGCGCTGCCTATGCCCAAGCGGCAGAGCGCGTGATGGATGCACTGCGCGACCTCGAACGCGCGCCCGAAGGCACATCGCACGATCTGGGTGAAAGCTTTGAAGTTCCAGAAGCCACATCGAACTTTACCCATGAGGGGTACAAGCAAGCTGTAGAAAAAGCGAAAGATTACATCAAAGCCGGTGATATTTTCCAAGTGGTTCCATCGCAGCGCTGGACCCAAGAGTTTCCTCTACCGCCTTTCGCGCTCTACCGCTCTTTGCGTCGCACCAATCCGTCGCCTTACATGTTCTTCTTCAACTTTGGCGGGTTCCAAATCGTTGGCGCAAGCCCTGAGATTTTGGTGCAAGTCAAAGACGGCACTGTCACAATTCGCCCCATTGCTGGCACGCGGAAACGCGGTGCAAACGAACAAGAAGACTTGGCGCTTGAGGCAGATTTGCTCTCCGATCAAAAAGAGCTGGCAGAGCATTTGATGCTTTTGGATTTGGGCCGCAACGATACCGGCAAAGTGTCCAAAATTGGCACTGTGCATCCAACACAAGAATTCACCATCGAACGCTACAGCCACGTGATGCACATCGTGTCCAACGTGGTGGGCGAATTGGCTGAAGATCAAGACGCCCTCTCCGCGTTGCTTTCTGGCATGCCTGCGGGCACGGTTTCTGGCGCGCCAAAAGTGCGGGCGATGGAAATCATCGACGAGCTAGAGCCAGAAAAACGCGGCATTTATGGCGGCGGTGTGGGCTATTTCTCGTCGGGCGGCGATATGGACATCTGTATCGCGCTGCGTTCAGGCGTTTTGAAGGACAAAAAGCTCTACATCCAAGCAGGCGGTGGTGTGGTTTATGACAGCGACCCGCAGCTTGAGTTCGAAGAAACAGTGAACAAATCCAACGCCCTACGCGCCGCAGCGCGCGAGGCAGGTTTGTTTACGAAATCGGGCAACCGCTAAAGCGCGGGGTGCGCCTTGCGCTTTAAAGCGGCAGTTCGGTGGTGGATTTGATCTCTTCCATCGAAAGCAGCGCCGTGACGTTGTAGATATTCACCTCTTGGATCAAGGCTTGATAAAACGCGTCATAGGCTTTGGCATTGGTGACACGGACTTTCAGAATATAGTCGATTTCACCGGCCAAACGGTGCGCTTCCAAAACCTCTGGGCGACGTTTGAGCACTTGCAGAAACTTTTCCTGCCAACCGGCTTCGTGGGCGTTGGTTTTCACCAAAACAAAGAAACAAGCCTCAAGCCCAAGAGCTTCGGGATCAAGGATCACCGTTTGCTGGCCGATTACGCCACTTTCGCGCATTTTGCGGATACGATTCCACACGGGCGTCTTGGATGACCCCACTTTTCGGGCGATTTCATCCAAAGATTGGCTGGCATCGACCTGCAACTCACCCAAAATTTTCCGATCCATTGCATCCAATTGGACTGCCATTTCGGTTTTCTCCTTATTTGCGGAACCAGCACCCTGCGCAGCCCGTGGAATGGAACAAACATCCTTATTCCCCCGACCCTATAGCACATTATGGGGACAATGTTCTAAATAAGACAAGAAATTTCACAAGTCTGGATCGCACATGGCACGCCCTTTTACGCCCAAGATTGTCACCGCAAACGCCCTTTTGGAAGGCGACGTTATCTATTTGTCTGAAAATGGCACATGGGAGCGCTCATTAAGCGCTGCAGCTTTGTTTGACACGCAAGAGGCGGCCGAAGAGCGCCTTGCCTTTGCGGCCAAAGACGGCATGGCCGTGGGTGCGTATCTTGTAGACGCTGTTGCTGGCGAAACGGGCCCAGAACCAACGCATTTCCGCGAAGAGTTCCGTCGCACCGGACCTTCCAACCACAATCACGGCAAACAGGCGGAGCTTTAAGATGTACACGTACAATGATTTTGACGAAGCTTTCGTGCGCGAGCGCGTTGCACAGTTTTCTGGCCAAGTGGCACGTCGCATCGACGGGTCTTTGACCGAAGAAGAATTCCGCCCTCTGCGTTTGATGAACGGCTTGTACCTGCAATTGCACGCTTACATGCTGCGCGTTGCGATCCCTTATGGCACGTTAAACCCTGATCAAATGGATCAGCTGGCAATGATCGCCGAGAAATTCGACAAGGGCTATGGTCACTTCACCACGCGCCAAAACATCCAATACAACTGGCCAAAACTGCCAGACGTGCCAGCCATTCTTGAAGCGTTGGCGGACGTGCAAATGCACGCGATCCAAACGTCAGGCAACACCATCCGCAACGTGACGGCTGACCACTTTGCAGGTGCTGCGGCTGATGAGGCCTTTGATCCACGTCCTGTGGCTGAGTTGATCCGCCAGTGGTCCACCGATCACCCAGAATTCCAGTTCTTGCCACGCAAGTTCAAGGTTGCTGTATCTGGCGCCGCTCATGACCGCGCCGTTGTGCGCGCCCATGACATTGGTATCGTTTTGAAAGAACAAAACGGCGTCAAAGGCGCGGAAGTCATCGTCGGTGGCGGTTTGGGGCGCACACCTATGGTTGGCAAGACGCTGAATGACTTTGTGCCTTTCGCAGACCTGCTGCCTTACATCGAAGCGACTGTTTCGGTTTGGAACCTCTTGGGTCGTCGCGACAACAAATACAAAGCGCGCATCAAGATCACAGTTCACGAGCACGGTTTGGACGATATTCGTGCGCGCGTCGAAGAGCGTTTTGCGCAGATCAAACCAACATTTGGTGGTATTGATATGGAAATGTTGTCTCAAATCGAACAACACTTCCAAGCCCCTATTTTTGCAAACAAACCGATCGACGCCTACACCCGCGCCTATGAAAACGACCCTGTTTTCCGCGCTTGGGCTGACACCAACTTGGATGCGCACAAGAACGGCGACTACGCCATTGTGACTGTGTCTTTGAAAAAACCTGGCGCCACACCGGGTGACGCGTCTGCAGATCAAATGCGGTCATTGGCCCAACTCGCGCGTGACTATGCACACGACGAATTGCGCATCTCGCACGAGCAAAATGTGATTTTGCCACATGTGCACAAGTCTAACCTGCCAGCGCTGCATGCAGTGTTGAAAGCCAATGAGCTGGCGACGGCAAATGCGGGCTTGATCACAGACATCATCGCCTGCCCCGGCATGGATTACTGTGCGCTGGCAACCGCGCGCTCGATCCCCGTGGCGCAAGGCATTGCAACGCGTTTCGAAGAGCTGAAGCTTGAGCAAGACATTGGTGAGCTGAAGATCAAAATCTCGGGCTGCATCAACGCCTGTGGCCACCACCATGTTGGACACATCGGCATCTTGGGCTTGGACCGTGCTGGTGTTGAAAACTACCAAATCACCCTTGGTGGTGATGGCACTGAGACCACTGTGATCGGTGATCGCACAGGGCCGGGCTTTGCCTATGACGAGATCATTCCAGCGATCGAACGTTTGATCTACGCCTACTTGGCTGTGCGCACGGATGCGGATGAAACCTTCCTTGCGACCTACCGCCGCTTGGGTATGGCACCGTTCAAAGAGGCGCTCTACCCGCCGAAAGAGGAAAAAGCCAATGCCGCATAAGGCCGCTCTTTTAGAGCAAGAATTTGGCACAGTGGATGAACGTGTGGCCCGTCTCAACGCGCGCTACAAGAACCACTCGGCCACTTCGGTGTTGGAACTGGCTTTGCGGGATGCAGAACTGGGTCGCATTTCTTTGGTGTCCAGCTTTGGCGCTGAATCTGTCGTGCTGTTGCACATGATTTCGGTGATGAAGCCAGACACGCCGGTTGTGTTTATCGACACGCAAATGCTGTTCCAAGAAACCATCGACTACCAACTAGAGTTGATCGAAAAATTGGACCTGCGCGATGTGCGCCGCATTCAGCCTGCCCCTGCGAAAGTGGCGCAGATTGATCCGGACGGTACATTGAACCAGCGCAACACCGATGCGTGTTGTGACCTGCGCAAAACGGTTCCGTTGCAAGAGGCAATGGGCGATTTTGATGCTTGGATCACGGGGCGCAAACGGTTTCAGGCTGGCTCTCGTGCAACGCTTGATTTCTTTGAGAACGAGCTTGATACGCGCATTAAAATCAATCCTTTGGCGCACTGGGCGCCAGAGGATGTCAAAGATTACATGATCAACAACCGCCTGCCCCGCCACCCGCTTGTGGCCAAAGGATACCCGTCCATTGGTTGTGCGCCTTGCACATCGCCCGTTGCCGAGGGCGAAGACCCTCGTGCTGGACGCTGGCGTGGTCAGGAAAAAATCGAATGTGGCATCCACTTTGTGGACGGCAAAATGGTGCGCGGCCCGCTTCCAGTGGCGGACATCGCAGCAGACACCGAAAAAGGAGACGCAGCATGAGCGTTATCGTAAAAGACAGCGGCTTTGTGGCTGAAGATTTCAACGACGAATGGCTTGATCTGGGGTCAGACACCGATCCGTCGACCTTGGCTCAGTATGCGGGTGCCGCCGCGATCCGCGTTGATTTTCCTGCGTTTTCTGATGGACGCGGGTTCACCTTGGCCAAATTGTTGCGCCTTGCGGGGTTCAAAGGACGTCTGCGCGCCAATGGTCATGTGATTGCCGACCAATACGCTATGGCGCGTCGCTCGGGCTTTGACGAAGTGTCCATTTCAGATGATTTGGCCGCACGCCAGCCCGAGGCACAATGGATTGCGCGCGCAGATTGGCAAGCCCACGATTACCAAGCCCGTGTCCGCCGCGCGGCGGCAGCCGTCTAAACAGTTTCAGACCTGAGGCGACCTGCCGCCTTTCATCTGACGCAAATCAAAGTTATGTGGGGTATACCCATTTAAAAGGGCCCGAAAAGTTTGGGCAGTGAACGCTATGACAGAACAAACAGCTGTAAAAGAAAAACCGAAAGCGGTTCCAACGTTGCCGAACGCAGCGAAAGTAACCGCCGTGACGCATTGGACGGACCGCTTGTTTTCGTTCAAAGTGGAACGTCCACAGACCCTGCGCTTTCGTTCAGGCGAATTCGTGATGATCGGATTGATGGGCGAACCGCACCCAGAAACTGGCAAGCAAAAGCCACTTTTGCGTGCTTACTCCATCGCGTCCCCGTCATGGGATGAAGAGTTGGAATTCTACTCGATCAAGGTGCCAGACGGCCCGCTGACATCGCGCTTGCAGCACATCCAAGTTGGCGACGAAATCATTTTGCGCCCGAAACCCGTTGGCACATTGGTCACAGATGCGATCTTGCCTGGCAAGCGTTTGTGGATGTTCGCCACCGGCACAGGTGTTGCCCCCTTTGCCTCGTTGATGCGTGAACCTGAAGTTTACGAAAAATACGAAGAAGTCATTTTGATGCACACCTGCCGTGAGGTTGGTGAATTGGAATACGGGCGCCAGCTTGTAGAACACATCAAATCCGACGAAATGCTCAGCGAGATTGAGGCCGGTAAACTGCGTTATTACCCGACCACAACCCGCGAAGACTTCCATCAAATGGGCCGCGTCACCGACAACCTGACATCCGGCAAAGTGTTTAAAGATTTGGGTGTGCCACCACTGAACCCAGAGACAGATCGCGGCATGGTTTGCGGCAACTTGGCGTTCAACAAAGACATCATGGCAATTCTTGACAGCTTCGGCTTGCGCGAAGGCGCCAACTCAGAGCCTAAAGAATACGTCGTTGAAAAGGCGTTTGTCGACTAAGCCGACAAGATCCTGAGACTGATATCTAAAGTTCGAAACCCCGCCCTGTTTGTGGCGGGGTTTTCTTTTGCGCTCGCCTCAGCTGTTGGGATCTGCGCACGAAAAAGCCGCCCTGACAGATCAGAGCGGCTTTCAATCGTTCAAACGTTAGACTGGCTTAGAGGCCGAGAAGTCCACGCGCCTGTTCCAAAACCGCGCCAAGCAACACAGGGTTGCCTTTGGCTTGGTCGATCAATGTGATCACAGTTTGCTTGACTGAGTCGTCAACTGGCGTCAAGTCGATCAAGCTTTTCGCCTTGTCGAAATCAAAGCCTTCCACTTGAAGGGCTTCACCCGTTGCGGCGGCGTCAAACTCTGTCGCAGCTTCAGCGGCGGCGTCTGCTTCAGTAGCAGCCTCAGCAGCATCTGTTGTCATGTCCGCAGCATCTTCAACAACATCAGTCGCAGTGTCTGTTGCCGATTCAGCAGCGTCCGTTGCCATCTCAGTTGCGCCTTCAACAACGTCAGTTGTTGTTTCAGCCACGGCTTCAACGGTGTCAGATGCCGCATCTGTTGCAGCATCAGCCGCGTCAGTCGCCATGTCTGTTGCGCCTTCAACAACGCCTGTTGCTGTACCGGTCGCAGTGTTAACAGCATCAGATGCCGCTTCTTCCACCGCTTCTTTCGCGTCTTCCACAGCCGCAGCCGCTTTATCTGCAAGTGATTCCGCCGCTTCTTCTACAGCTTCTTCAACAGCTTCCTTAGCTTCTTCAACAACGTCTGCAACAGCGTCCGTCGTCGCTTCAACAGTTGTTTCAGCCGCATCCGTCGCGGCCGCAGCTGTGTCTTTTGCAGTTTCAACAACAGCTGATGTTACTTCCGCCGCCTTCTCTTCTTCCTTACAAGCTGCAAGGCTCAACGCCAAACCTGTCGCAATAGCCGCAGTAACAAAACGATTGGTCATTTTATGTCCTCACCAAACAAGTTAACTTTCTTACTGGGCTCATATGACACGCGATTTTTGTGTTTGAAAGGGTGCCAATTGTCACAAAACTCCCCTTAAATCTCACCAAGCGCAACATCGCCTAGTTTGAGGTTGTAAGCGCCGCGCAAAAGCCTTACTTTTCGCCTAGATACTATCAACAGCTTATAGGAGCTTATCATAGCCCGCAGACCTCATAACGCCCCGCCCCAACGCGATACCGGACCCCGTACCAACGAAGCAATTCGTGGACCCGAAATTCGTCTCATCGGAGCAGAGGGTGAAAACGTTGGAGTCGTCACGCCAGCGCGTGCGATGGATCTCGCAGCCCAAGCTGGGCTCGATCTTGTTGAAATTTCTCCAAACGCGAAACCACCCGTGTGTAAAATCATGGATTTCGGCAAGTTCAAATACGAACAGCAGAAACGTGAATCCGAGGCACGTAAGAACCAAAAGATCATCGAGATCAAAGAGGTTAAATTCCGCCCTGGTACTGATGTGCACGACTACCAAGTCAAGATGCGCAACGTTCTAAAGTTCTTGGAGAAAGGTGACAAAGTTAAAGTGACTTTGCGCTTCCGTGGTCGTGAAATGGCGCACCAAGATTTGGGCCGCCAGCTTTTGGAACGCGTCGCAGTAGACGTGAAAGAGATTGGCCGTGTAGAAAGCATGCCCAAAATGGAAGGCCGTCAAATGATCATGATGGTCGGCCCGCTGCCTAAATAAGGCCGCTTTCAAATACATGACAAGGTCGCACGCCCGAACCAATCGGGCGGCACCATCAGACGCCCTCTACAAAGAGGACCAAGTCTGACAGGGTAACCCTCGAAGCCTCGCGCTTCGGGGGTATTATTTTGTCAAATTGCATCGGTTTGAATGCAAAGATCAAACACGCTGCGGGGCGACAATTCGGCAAAGTACCAGTCCTCGGCGCGGTGCCATTGACTTTCCCACGACGAAATTTCCCCTTCTCTGTGCGTCAAACGCTTGACCCGCTCAGATTCTGAACAACTCGCGAACACGCTCAAATCGAACATCTCGCGCAACTCTGGCCGCGCGCTGTACACGCCCTCAAGGATTACGATATCACCGAAAGGAACGCTTTTTGGGGGGCCTTTTGATCCATCAAATTTCGCCCAATCGAATGGCGCAAACTTGGCCGATCCCCCTGACGCCAACAGAGACAACACACGCCGTTGCCCCTGCCAATCAATACAATTGTGCGCCAGAACCTCGGGCGGACTGTCGCTTACTTCAGTATTCCCACAGAAAAAATCATCCCCGTCAATGACCACGGCGCCGCAAGCCTGTGCCACACGGCGCGCTAAGGTGGATTTTCCAGCCCCGCTGTGACCATCGATTGCGACAAGAATCGGACCTTGTTTTGGCGGCAGCGCATGTAGTTTTCTTAGGACTTGCGCGCAAAGCACGTCTTGATGTGGTTCATCTAATTTGGAACTGCGCATATTGCCCTCCAGCCAATCGGTACAAATCTAGGTAAATTTTAGACGAATGTGAAGTTTATGACTGGGTTGCAGCTATGTGCGCTCAACGGCCTAAAAAAATGGCGTCGCAGGTGAAACGCACACCCTACGACGCCAAGGTCGTTGCCAACCCACGCACAACAGGTGGGCAACGTTGCAAGTGTAGAACACTCACAGGAGGGAAGCGGATCACTGCAAGATATCGATCACGCAGCGTCATCCGCTCATAAGGTTGAGTAATATGCCAACAACCACGCAACATTGATCTGCATCAAGCGCTCCAAATTTATTTAATTGATTTCAATATATTTCAACAAACGAGACACCAATCGGGCGGCGAAATTCCCGTTACACACTTGATATTACTCAGATATGACAAATATTCCGGCTTTTGTAAGATCAGACCAATACGATGTCGGTGCCCAAATATTTTGCGCATTCGTCGCATATTTATTGAGCTTATTGACCACGACCATGGGCCCTAAGACATGCGCGGCCCACACTGGCCCACCGCGCCATTGTGGAAAGTTTTTGCCCTGCACCATCAGCACATCGATATCTGCAGCCGACGCAATTACGCCCTCTTGAAGCACCCGCACGCCGGCGTTGGCTTGCGCCAAAACGATCCGCTCGCAAATTTCAGCGTCGCTCATCGCCTCGCCACGCTCACCGTCTGAGGTGAGCGTTGCTATCACCGCCACCGCAGCCCTATCATCCGCGCGCTTTGGGCCCTCTTGGGTCAACACATAGTCATAGAACCCGCCTGTTCCGCCCCGCCCGACACGCCCTGCAGCACAGAGCGCCTTGGTCACCGGTCCAGAAAAAAACGACAGTCCAATCGTGTCCATATGCGCGCACGGCCCAGTCGGCAGACCGTAATTTTCCATGGCTCGGTCAATTTGCGACGGCCGCACCCCCATTAAAAGCAACGTCTCGACCGCACGCCAAGCCTCTCTCTCAATGACATTGGCGACCAATCCATCCCGCGCCACCACATCGACCGCGATTTTCCTCATCTTCCAAAGTGCGACGCGCACAGCACCAATCACGTCGGGCGATGTTTCGATGTGTTGCGCCAGTTCAACCACGTCAACTTTTGACACCGGTGCCAAAAAATGCAGGCCGACAAACCGCGCAGGATAGGACAGCGCGCTGGCCATTTCAGCGTGACCGTGGTCAGCAATTGTCGCCAAAACAGTGTCATTCGGCACAACCGCCTCAATGCGCGACAGCAAGCGCGCGCGCTGCGCTTTCGCCAAAGACGTGGCCTCGATCACCAAGTCGCAAGCAACACATGCTTCAACATTTCTGGCGCCGGAAAACCCTGCAAGGATTCGGCGTTTCTCGGCAGTGGACAGGTGTCCAACCAGCTCGGCCTGTTCATATGCGCGCGTGATTTTGCTTTGCGCAACAGCGGCTTGGTTCGCGTCGGTGTCAATAAGTGTCACCTCGAATCCATGATCAAGGGCACATTTTGCAATCGAAATTGCCATGTGGGTGGTTCCAAAAATCCCTATTTTGGTGATCGGGCGCTGCGGCAGAATGGCAGCGCAAGACGCCGCTTCTAGGCGCGCCTTTTCTTCCACAACATGTGTCAAGGCCAAGGACTGAGGCGACTCGCGCGTGTCTTTCCGCGCGATATCTTCGCGCATCAGGCCTGCCTCGAACGGCAGCAATAGCGCAGCCTCAACACAATCAATGATCAGTCGAGACGCCGCGATTGGATGCGACTGAAAACGTTTGCGGCGTCGTGTTACGACATCCATAAAAGCTGCAGCATCAACGAGTCCGTCGCGGGCGTCACATGACCGCAATTGTTTTGGATTTTTCTGCCGTGATTTCTCGCAAAAATCCGCAAGTGTGTTTTGGTCCCGCACATCAAAAACCGCGTCACAAATCCCAAGTGCTTGCGCCTGAATTGCCGTCAACATCTTTTGCGACAGCATGATATTCAAGGCACTCGAGGCCCCGACGCGTCGTGGCAACCGTTGCGTAATGCCCCCTGTTGGGACCAAACCGAGTGTCAGATCCAACGATCCCAACTGCATTTTCACATCGCAAACACGAATGTGTGCGGCCAGCGCCAAAGCCAATCCAAAATCAAACACTTGCCCCACAAGAGCCACGACCACTGGCTTGGCGCTTTGTTCAATGGCGGAACAAATGTCACTCAGTGTCGACGCAGGTGGGACGGATCTCGCCGCTTGAGCATCCGCTGCCCCGAACATGTCAAAACGCTTAGCACCACAGATTTTTAAGCAAATAACGTCAATGGACGGATCTTGCTGAGCATCGCCTAAAAGCTGCAACAACGCCGCGCCGAAATCAGCCGACAAACGAAAAGTCGCAATATCGCGCATCTCAAAATAGGCGACGCCGCCGTCATAACGGGAGGTCACGACGGGCATTTGCGCTTGCAAATTCTCAGCTTTGACAGAGTCTTTGGTCACGCCTTCCCCGCTCATTCCATTCGCGAACATCTTGGCGGTGATAGCGACGCTAGATCAAGCCCTCAATGGGGTACGGGCGTTTTGGCACATCGATGTGCCTATGTTTCGCCCGTTATGATCCAGCTTCGTCTGGCGTTTGCGCAGGGTAAATGGCATCCGCGTCCCCATTTTCCAGCGCGAGTTCCAAATCAACAAGATCTTGCGGCAAAGGTAATCCCATTGTTCGCAGTTCAGACAGTTTTTCACGCAATTGTTCTTGCAAGACGTGGCGGTCCGATGGACGTGCCGCGATTTCATCAAGGATCATATAGGCTTGAATTTTAAGAGCTTCGAATGCCATGTTGGCCTCCTATTGCGTTTATTGAACGGTTGGTCGGTTCAAACAGGAATGTTGTCCCAAAGATCGTCATCGTCTTCGGATGCGCCTGTATCTTTGGGCGCGGCATAGACCTTTGACTGCTGGTCAACTTCTTGATGCAGTTTTGATTTCAGTTCTTGTGCAACGGCGTCGTCAGCAACAAGTTCATCTACGATTTGGTCGATTTTTGCGTCACTGTCTTTGGACATAGCGGTCTCCTCAAGTGGTGAATTGGGGGTTAAATCTAGCCGTGAGCGTGCTTGGCTGCGCATATTTTACACAGCGGCGTGTGTGGCAATATGTTCAGTCGCTCGATGCTTATGTCATCTGCGCACGAGACGCATATTCCATATTCGCCGTCTTCAATGCGTTTGAGCGCGGCATCGATCATTGCGATTTCGAGCAGGCCCGCCTGCCCCATACCTTCAAGAACTTCGTTGTCCTCGATTTCGTTGGCAAGCTCTTCGGAGTCCTTTGAGTGCTCCACCTCGAGCTCATCTTCAATGTGGTGAAGACGGGTGTCCAACTCAGCGCGCCGCTTGAGCAGAATGTCTCGTTTGGTGTGAAGTAAAGTGGTGTTGAGTTCAGTCATTGGCAGTCCTCCTTTGATCAGAGGATTGCGCACCTTGCGCATTTGTACCTTGATGTGGGTCAACAGTTCGACGTTAGACGCATTTTACGCGCCGCGTAGACCTATTCGGGTGGCGAGGCGACGCCAAGGGCACCAACGGCTGGTGTGCTCGCGAGCGCGGCAGAGGTTGCAGCATCATCCAATGCCAAGGACGCACCGTGTGGATCCTGTTGCGCTGCGCCGTTTGCATCGGGCACGTCGCGGATCTTTACTTGAGATGCACGTGAATTGATCGTTTCTGTGTCCACGCCCAGCTCCAGTCGGAGTGCTCTGTGCCCATTGACTTGCCCCAAGCGACCATGGGACAGCGTTTGACCGTCCGCCATGATCTCAACCCGCGACAAGGCATCGTGGGGAATGGGAATAGTCATGCCGACCTCTAGACTTGCTGCGTCCGCGAGCGACAGCGTCACGCGCTGCAAAACAGTTTCGAGGGTGGCCTCAGACTTCATCACTAGGGATTGGAAGTCCTTGGCCCAGTCCACAGATAAGTTTGGATCATGTGTCGGCTTAGCCGGTTCAAACGGGTAAACAAACATGAGTTCGCCAGATCGCGCGCCTGCGCCCATGTCCACGTGCACGCGCAACAACCGGTACCGCACATCGTCAAACGCCAACGCAATCGAGCGCGCCTCGGACAGTTGGGCTGCCACGCGATAGCCATGAATTTCGGGCGGATTGGCGATTTCAGCGGCATAGGTTTCAAATTGGCGCAGGACACTGTCAATCAACTCAAAACACATCACAGCATCCGTGGAGGTCGGTTTACGAGCCTCAGGCGAATGTTTTTGCACGTTTCCAGTGGTCAATTGTTCAACAACAGACGTGGTGACCGCGAGATTGAACACCGCCAATCCGTATTGCGTGTCGGGTCCTTCCAGCAGCGCCATCAAAGCATTCTCAGGCATCAATTCAGGCAAACGGCGAATAGACGTCATTTCCTCGATGACCTGCGTCACCTGCATCACCATGCCAGTGCCCTCTTCGGTCGCTTTGGCCGTGGCCAAGCTTAACGCCTTGTCGACAGACATAGCTGTTACATCCGGCGCAGGTCGACCGGCGCCAGCCTTGCGCCGCATGACCGAGATGAGGTGTTCATCAGACATGCAAAAGGTACTTTATGAGATTTGAAAACTGCGTGCTCAATTTAAGGTCCCCAAATGGGTTTCCTTAAGTTTTGCCCAAACGAGGTAAACAAATCATTGATCAAGCACGATTTTCAGCATTTTTTCACCCTTAGCCAAGCAAAGAGATGCATTTAAGACGCCGTATGCTTCACCCGCGGCAGTTCAATACGAAACGCCGCGCCGCCCTGACCTGGAAGATAAGAAATATGCCCGCCAAGATTTGAGACAATCTCGCGGCAAATCGCGAGCCCAAGCCCTGCACCGCCAGCTTTGGCATGATCGCTAAGACGTGAAAACTTTTCGAAAATAACCGCTTGTTTGCTTTCAGGGATGCCGATGCCATTGTCCGCGAAATCAATTTGAATTTGATTGTCGGCCATTCTTTGAACGGCGATGCGCAAAACAGGCGCTTCATGCCCGCTATATTTGCGCGCATTTGCAATCAGGTTGATGAACACTTGCGCCAAACGATCTTTATCCGTCTCGATAGCGATATGTTCCGATGCCTCATTGCGCTCATAGATCAAGGCCGGACCATCAAGCCCTTGCGATGTGGCCTCGATCGCGCGATCAATCACATCGTGCAAATTGCTGCGCGTCCAATTGAGGGACACTTGCCCGTTTTCCAACACTGACAAGTCCAAAAGATCGTCCAAAAGGCGCGTCAATCGCAGGGCCTCGTCATGAATGATCCCAGAAAAGCGTGCGAGACTTTCTGGTTCCATTGGTCGGTCAGAGAGCCCAGCTTCACGCAGAATTTCCGAAAACGCCCGAATAGACGTCATTGGGGTGCGCAGCTCATGTGAAATTTGGCTCAAGAATGCGTCTTTTTGAATCGACAGGTCTGTCAGTTTTTCGTTTGCTTCACGCAGCTTGCGCGCCGTTCTTGCCAATTCTTGTGACTGCGCTTGCAACTGCGTCGAATGCTCTAACATCTGTGCCGTTTCATCCGCCACAGCCATCAAATCCTCAACGGACACCACCGAGCCACCCGCAAGTTTGCCGAGCATCGCGTGAGCTGTTGCAGCCCCAACCGACCCTGCAAGTTCGCGTTCTAGGCGTTCCAAGAATTGCGGCGTGGGGTCGGGCAGATACCCTTGTTTGCCCTGAGATTGCGTCTCGCTGTGAAACAGATTTTGTGCCTCAGCGGCACCAAGAATGCGCTGCGCCATGACCAACAGGTCTTCAGCTTCAGCGACACCATGCGTCCAACTGCGTGTAGGGCCAGTGTGTTCAAAAACGTTCACAAACTGCGCTCCTTGCAAGCGCTCAACAGGCCGTGGGAAGGACACAAGCGATCCTATTAGAAACGCACCTGTGTTCAATGACAGCGACCAAACCACGGCATGAACGACAGGGTCCACGCCTTCCACACCGAACAAAGCTTGCGGCCGCAACAGTTCAATCCCCCAAGGCCCATGGGCAAAGAGCTCAGCGGTGAACCCAGCTGCATCTCCAAAAGATGGCAAGAACATCGCGTACACCCAGACTGAAAACCCGACCAGCAAACCTGCGATTGCCCCTGTGCGCGTCGCTCCACGCCAGAAAATACCGCCCAACATCGCCGGCAACACTTGCGCGATCCCTGTAAAGGAAATCATGCCAATCGCGGCCAAAGCTTCGGAGCCGCCAGACAGGCGAAAATACAAGTAGCCAAGTGCCAAAACGCCCGCGATGGACAAGCGCCGCGACAACAACACCAGTGAACGCACGTCGCCAGAAACGGTCGCGCCCCCTTTGCGAGAGGACAACCAAATCGGCATGACAATGTGGTTTGAAACCATCGTGGACAAGGCAATCGCAGCAACGATCACCATTGATGTGGCCGACGAAAAACCACCCAGAAAACTGAGGGTTGCAAGAGATTCTTGATCAAACGCAAGCGGCAACGTCAGAACGAACATATCTGGGTTTGACGTCTCTGGCAGCACATCCAGCCCCACCACGGCAATCGGAATAACAAACAATGACATGCCAAACAGGTACAAAGGAAACGCCCAGCCCGCGGTGAACAAATGCCTTTCCTCAGCATTTTCGACCACGAGAACTTGGAACATGCGTGGCAATGTCAAAAAGGCAACGCCAGACAAAATCGTCAGCGTGATGAACCGCGTGCCGTCGATGTCCACTTTTGACACCGGAGATGCTTCCATGCGTGACAGCATATCGCTAACCCCGTCACCGATCCCCCAGACCACAAAGATCCCAACACCGACGAGGCCCAAGAACTTTACCACAGCTTCAAGCGCGATAGCCGTCACCACCCCGTGATGGCGCTCATTGGCGTCAAGGTTGCGGGTTCCAAACAAAATGGTGAACAGCGTCAAACCCGCTGCAACCCAAAGTGCTGTATTATTGAGATCCGTTTCGATCTGCCCCGTAGCATTGATGTCGCCAAAAACGGCAAAGGACAGTGCAACAGATTGAAGTTGAAGCGCAATATACGGCGTGGTGCCCACAACAGCGAGCACCGTGACCAGCACACCCAATGTCGTGGATTTCCCGTAGCGTGACGAAATAAGGTCAGCCACAGAGGTAATCCGTTGCGTGCGGCCAATGCGGACCAGCTTGCGCAAGATCCACCACCAACCGATCATCACCATGGTTGGCCCCATATAAATAGTGGCGAACTCAATTCCGGACCGTGCCGCGTACCCCACAGCACCGTAAAAGGTCCAAGCAGTGCAATAGATGGAAAGTGATAACGTGTAGACCACAGGGGAGCGGAGCCACCCCAACTGTCCGCGCTCTGCTCGCTTTTCAGCCCAAAACGCGACGATAAACAAAAGCGTGGCGTAGCTTAAACAGGCAAGAACAAGGGCGTTAAATGACAGCATTTAGGAGCTCTTTTCCCTCGAAGTCACGTCATCTGTCGGCAGCACGTCGTCTGTATCCCCGGGCGTTTCATCGCGCATCAAGGCACGCGCAATCAACGCTGCGGCGACAATGGCGCCAAGCCAAATTGTAAAGATATGAACATAGCCACGCACGCCGCCGCCAATCGGATCACCGTCGCCTGAACCACCCCATACCAACGGAAGTAAATACAACAAAAACAAGAATATAGGGATCAATCTTTGTGCATCGACTAAACGCCGCCTGCGGTACGACGAGCGCGCCAAATACAAAGGTGAGCGCCTCGGTTCATTCATTGTCAGCTCCGCTCACAGGTGGTGCTGACATCAAGGCGTTCACGGCATTCAACATTTCAGTATTTGAAAACGGCTTGGTCATAAATACCGACACGCCTGCCGCCTGCGCCATGTCGCGGTCTTTTTGTTGACCGCGTGCGGTGAGCATGAGAATCGGCAGCGCGGCATGGGCTGGATCGGCGCGCAGCTCGCGCAGAATATCGAACCCCGATTTACCTGGGAGCATCACATCCAAAATCACGATGTCAGGTTGCTTCGCCCGCACAGCCTCGATGGCGTTTGCACCATCAGAATGCGTTTTCACGTTCCATCCATCGCGTGACAGAATAAACCGAATGGCTTCGATAATATTCGGCTCATCCTCGATCAGTAGGACATTTTTGCCCATAACCGACTTCCTCCCCCTCAAGATCCATCCGTTATTGCGCGCTCAAGGCGATCTGTCAAAAGCGTTCTTGCGAAGTTACGCCAGACCATCTTGTGCGGCACTCGACATAAGCGACGGCTCACGCCGCGCCGGACAGTCTAGCCGCGCGCACACACGGCAACTGGTTCCGACCTCGATAACATCACCAGAATACAGCGGTTTTTCAGTACCGATTGCAGTTTTGTGGGCACTTTTCGCTGCATCCATTGGTACGAAAAGCATCGTGGCCTCCACCACTTCTGGCGCATCAAAGCCAGGTTGCACAACGGGCTGGCACACCGCATAGGCCAAAAATTGACGCGGCGGCTGACCCACTTGTTCGATCACACGGCGCACAGGCGTCAAGGGCCGCAGCATTGCTTGATAGAGGGGCCATAGCGGACAGGCCGCGCCAAACCGCGGTGGGGCAAACCCGTCCAAAGGCCTTCGAAATGTCAAAGTCCCCGATCCATCGCAGGTCACAAGCCCCATAGCGGGACGCCCTTCTGCCGCGGGAAGCGTTGCAAGGCGCCGCATTGACGATGCTAAATCCGCGCCCGTGCGCTGTGACAAGGCGGCGGGATCAGGACCGAAGTCGTTCAAAACGGCATCCACATCGTCCATCGGCATCGTGCGCGCATCGGCTTGGGCACGTGTCAGCCACCGCGTCGCCAAAGATCGTGCAGCAGGCGATGTCAAAAGTGCGCTGCCTGCGATATCTTGGGATTGAAGGTCTGGTGTTTCAGCGGGCGCGTCAGGCAAAGCGTACTCTGTACTGGCCAACCAGCTTTCGACCTCATCCATCGGCGCATTGGGTGACTTATCGGCCTGCCCCACTGTATCGAGATAATTGACCAAAGACTGCGCCCCATCAGCCAAGCGCTGACTGTCTTCATACATGTTCCGATGAAAACGCACCTGCCATTCAGGATCGATGTGCCCCCCATCGTTCAAAATGCCTGCGGTTGATCTGATGGCGGTCACAGTCGACAACACTTCGTGCAGGGCATCCGACAAAAAGGGATCATGTGCCAGCCTGTCGTTCAACGCCTCAACGCGCCGTTCAAGTGTTTTGATTTGGTCACGTTGGTGGACAACCAGCGCAGCCCAACCAGGATAGCGCCCGACAAATTCCTCGACACGTTCCGTTTCAATAGGCGCGTTCAGCCCACCACTTTCAACGGCTGCACCGTGCAATCCGTCGATCAGGGGTGCATGGGCCCCTTCAGTCAAAGATGTGACGTCTGCATTTAGTTCGCGTGCCAAATCGACAAGAAGCTTGCCGCCGATCTTGCGGCGATTGTGTTCGATAAGGTTGAGATAGGCCCCCGAAATGCCAACTTTGCGCGCCAAGTCGGACTGCTTCAGCCCCTCAACCAGTCGTTTTTCACGAATTCGTGTTCCTGTGAGTGCTGAACGTGGCATCGTTTTTCTTAAGCCTTTTCAATAACTTTTTGCAGGTGCGAAACGTAAATTTCGCAAGTGCGTGAAAAATTGTTTACAAAATGATCACGCGCCCTGTGTACTTGTTAACAAAAAAATCTTTTAAACAAAAGCACTTATTGAGTTGTTTTCAGTTCACCCACAGTATTCAGACATCCTGTTAACAGCTCGATCGTTAAGGGCGAGGCAGGAAACGCAATATCTGCGCGAGGAGGCGCGGGTCTTGCGGACTGAAACCCTAAGGGAGGATTTCCATGTCCAATTCACTTCTAACACGACGCGGGCTGCTCAAGACGAGTGCAGTCGCTGGCGCGGGTCTAGCACTACCCACGATCTTCACATCAGCTGCTTCAGCTTATGTAAACGAGCCAACGGGCGGCACTGTCACGCTTGGCTTCAACGTTCCACAATCAGGTCCATATGCTGATGAGGGCGCAGACGAATTGCGTGCCTTTGAGCTTGCTGTTGAGCACCTGAACGGTGGCGGCGACGGCGGGATGATGAATACATTCTCATCCAAAGCGCTGACCGGAAACGGTATCTTGGGTAAAAAGGTCGAATACGTTACGGGCGACACCCAAACCAAATCAGATGCAGCACGCGCGTCTGCTAAGTCCATGATCGAAAAAGATGGCGCAGTCATGATTTCCGGTGGTTCATCCTCTGGTGTGGCTGTTGCTGTTCAAGCGCTCTGCCAAGAAGCTGGCGTTATCTTTATGGCTGGCCTCACGCACTCCAACGACACCACGGGTAAAGACAAGCGGGCCAATGGTTTCCGCCACTTCTTTAACTCCTACATGTCTGGTGCAGCTCTTGCGCCTGTGTTGGCTGCAAACTACGGCACAGATCGTAAAGCATACCACCTGACAGCAGATTACAACTGGGGTTACACCACAGAAGAAGCTGTACGCTCTTCTACGGAAGCTTTGGGTTGGGAAACTGTGAACGCTGTGAAAACACCGCTGACACAGACTGATTTCTCGTCCTACATTGCTCCTGTTTTGCAATCTGGCGCAGATGTTTTGGTTCTGAACCACTACGGCGGGAACATGGTGAACTCACTCACCAACGCTGTTCAGTTCGGCCTGCGTGACTTGCTTGTGAACAACAAGAACTTCGAAATCGTTGTTCCGCTTTACTCACGCTTGATGGCCAAAGGTGCTGGCGCCAACGTTAAGGGCATTTACGGCTCAACCAACTGGCACTGGTCACTGACGGACGAAGGTTCAAAAGCCTTTGTGAAGTCCTTTGGTACCAAATACGGCTTCCCACCATCTCAGGCGGCACACACGTGCTACGTTCAAACATTGCTTTACGCAGATGCATGTGAGCGTGCAGGTACGTTCAACCCATGTGGTGTTGTCGAAGCGCTTGAAGGCTTTGAGTTCGACGGTATGGGCAACGGTAAAACACTTTACCGCGCCGATGATCACCAGTGTTTCAAAGACGTGCTTGTTGTGAAGGGTAAAGAGAACCCGACATCCGAGTTCGATCTTCTTGAAATCGTTGAAGTGACACCTGTTGAGCAAGTGACATACGCACCAGACCACCCACAAGTGGCTGGCGGCTCATTGGGCACATGTAACTCAGGCGCATAAAAACACTTCGAACTTACAACGAGGGCGGAGTTTCTTCGCCCTCTTTTTCGGCCCACACAGGTAGGTCGACAAACGTTTCATGAGGGACACCATGGACCTAATTGTCTTGCAAATTCTGAACGGTCTGGACAAAGGATCCGCATACGCGTTGATCGCTTTAGGCCTGACTTTGATCTTTGGCACCTTGGGCGTTGTGAACTTCGCTCACGGCGCTTTGTTTATGATTGGCGCGTTCTGTGCGGTCACACTGAGCCGGATTTTAACGTTCAGCCATACAATCATAGATGACACAAAAACCGACTTTCTGGGCAACCCCATGAAGGTTGAAGTCCCTTATATCTATGACATTTTAGGTCAATCCATGGGGGAATCCATCATAGACTGGGCTGTCCCATTGTCGATCTTATTTTCAATCCCTGTGATGATTGGAATTGGCTACATTATGGAACGCGGGCTGATCAAACACTTCTACAAACGCCCGCATGCTGACCAAATTCTCGTGACCTTTGGCTTGGCCATCGTTTTGCAGGAAGTCATCAAATACTTTTACGGTGCCAATCCAATCCCAACCCCTGCACCTGCGGCGTTCGCAGGATCCTTCGACTTTGGCGCGATCCTTGGGTTTGATCCGAATACCATCATCTACCCCTACTGGCGTTTGGTTTACTTTGCTTTTGCCGCCATCATCGTCGGCGCTGTGTTTTCCTTCTTACGCTTTACCACCTTTGGGATGGTTGTGCGCGCCGGCATGGCCGACCGCGAAACTGTTGGCCTACTGGGCATCGATATCGACAAGCGTTTCACCATCATGTTCGGCATTGCTGCCGCGGTGGCGGGGCTTGCAGGCGTAATGTATGCGCCAATCAACTCTCCGAATTACCACATGGGCATGGATTTTCTTGTGCTGAGCTTTGTGGTCGTCGTTGTGGGTGGCATGGGCTCTTTGCCTGGAGCGGTTCTTGCGGGGTTCCTGCTCGGAATCTTGGAAAGCTTTGCCTCCATGGCCATCGTTCTCGAATTCATCCCCGGCATCAATCAGATCATCATCTACGTGGTGGCAATCATCATCCTGCTCACTCGCCCGCGTGGGCTTATGGGGCGCAAAGGCGTGATGGAGGAATAAACAATGTTTGGACTAACCAAAAAAGACTCACTGCTGCTGATCATTGTGATCGGACTCGCCCTGTTTGCACCGTTCCTGCTGAACCCCTTCCCTGAAGGCTCAGCCATGGCACAGTTCAACGCAGGCTACCCAGACCTAATGCAACGCCTTGTTATCTTTGGTATATTTGCCATCGGGTTTAACATTCTCTTTGGCCTCACTGGCTACCTGAGCTTTGGACATGCCGCGTTTTTGGGTGTCGGTTCATATGCAGCCATCTGGATGATGAAGCTGCTGACCATGAATGTGATCCCTGCGATCATCATCTCCGTGATCGTGGCGGGCCTGTTCTCGCTTTTGGTCGGCTGGATTTCATTGCGCCGCTCAGGCATCTACTTTTCGATCCTGACGTTGGCTTTCGCGCAAATGTCTTACGCGCTCGCCTATTCAGTTTTGACGCCCATCACAGGCGGCGAGACCGGCCTGCAGCCAAAAAACTCTGACCCGCGCATCCTTGACGGTGCATTGGCAGAGGGGCAATCGCCGCGCGCAAACCTCTTTGGCTTGGAAATGAACCAATCCTTTGATCTCAACATCGGCAACTGGGTCTTTACCTTTAACGCTGGTTACTATGTGGCTGCGGTCGTGATGATCATCGCCTTTTACCTGTCGATCCGTATCTTCCGTTCGCCTTTCGGGCTGATGCTGCGGGCCGTGAAATCCAATCAACAACGGATGAACTACACAGGTCTCAACGCCAAACCCTATACTTTGGCCGCATTTGTGATTTCCGGCATGTACGCTGGGCTTGCGGGTGGTCTTTTGGTCGCGATGGACACGCAAGTGGGCGCGGAACGGATGTTCTGGACAGCCTCAGGCGAAGTGGTGTTGATGACGATCTTGGGCGGCGCTGGCACGTTGATCGGCCCTGCTCTTGGCGCTGGCTTTATCAAATACATGGAAAACATCGTCTCCAAGATCAACAAGAACATCCTCGAAACCTGGTTCGGCTTTTTGCCAGATGGACTTGAAGACCTGTTGATCAGCCTTGTTTATCCATTTGTTGGCAAAGGCTGGCATCTGACACTCGGTCTCTTGTTCATGTTGGTCGTGATCTTCTTGCCTGGCGGCTTGGTCGAAGGCGGACAACGTATCGCCAAGATGTTCCGTCGCAAAAAGGTTGATTCAAAATCAACTGACAGCACAAACAAACCTGCGGAATAGGGAACAAAAATATGGGTATCCTAGAAGTTAAAAACGTAGGCAAACGCTTTGGTGGCCTGCAAGCCTTGGGTGACGTAAACCTGAGCGTTCAAGAAAACACCGTGCATGCAATCATCGGGCCAAACGGTGCAGGCAAGTCGACATTGCTGAACTGTTTCGTTGGAAAGCTGATCCCAGATACGGGATCAGTGACCTTCGATGGTCAATCCGTGTTGGGCCTCAAACCCTATCAAATCAACCAAATGGGGATTTCTCGGGTGTTTCAAACCCCTGAAATATTTGGCGATCTGAGCGTCCTTGAAAACATGATGATCTCATGCTTCGCAAAAAGAGACGGTTCTTTCGAACTCAATGCGATCGCGAATATGATGAAAGACAAAGAGATCATCGAAAACGCGGAAAACATGCTCGAAGAAATGAACATGGCGAGCAAGCGCAGCATGCACGGTGCCGCGCTGTCTCGTGGCGACAAAAGACGTCTCGAAATCGGCATGTGCCTGTCGCAACAGCCGCGACTTTTGTTGCTGGATGAACCCACAGCGGGCATGGCGCGGGCCGACACCAACAACACCATCGATTTGCTCAAACAAATCAAAGAAGAGCGCGACATCACGATCGCCATTATCGAGCACGATATGCATGTGGTCTTTTCACTGGCGGATCGCATCACCGTTCTGGCGCAAGGCACCCCCCTTGTTGAAGACACACCTGAAAACATCAAAGGCCACCCAAAGGTAAAAGAAGCCTACTTGGGCGAAACCCAGCAAGTTTAGGAGCGCTCACCATGGCAGAAAAACAATACCATAGCAGCACGAACCTCGCCGCAAACCATGCAGAAACTGCGCCTGCATATTTCTCGGTTTGGGATTTACACGCCTACTACGGCGAAAGCTACATCGTACAAGGCGTATCTTTTACCGTTCACGAAGGTGAAATCCTTGCCCTTTTGGGACGCAACGGTGCTGGTAAAACCTCAACCTTGCGCGCGATTGCACGGCTTGACGATCCAATGGTGACACGGGGCGAAATTTGGCTCGACCACCAACACCTACACACGATGAAATCGCACGAAGCGGCCATCGCGGGTTTGGGGCTGGTGCCAGAAGATCGACGCATCATTCCGGGCTTGACGGTCGAGGAAAACCTACAGTTGGCACAAATCGTTGAACCTGTCGGCTGGTCGCTTGATCGCATTTACGATCTGTTCCCCCGCCTACGTGAACGCCGCAAGCAAGAGGGCGTCACGCTGTCAGGCGGCGAACAACAAATGTTGTCCATTGCGCGTGCACTTGCACGTGACATCAAAGTGCTTTTGCTGGACGAACCTTACGAGGGCCTCGCCCCCGTGATCGTCGACGAAATCGAAAAGACACTGCGCATCATCAAAGCCCAAGGGATTACAACCATTTTGGTTGAACAAAATGCCGTTAGGGCATTGAACCTTGCGGATCGCGCCGTCATTCTCGACACAGGGACCGTGGTTTACGACGGCTCTGCCAAGGAGGTGCTAGAAAATGAAGCCCTAAGAGCCGAATATCTAGCTATATGACTTATTGCCCTGCAAGCAGCATTTTGCTAAGGCAGGGCAGCCGTGCCTGAGCCGCGCGGAAAACTATGTTCTCAGGAGGAACACCATGACGACGACCTATTCACCGTCAGAAACTTTCACAGCGTCCGCTCACATTGATCGCGCCGGCTATGACGCGATGTATGCGGCGTCCGTCTCAGACCCCGAAGCCTTTTGGGGTGAGCAAGGCAAAATCTTGGACTGGATCGAGCCCTACACAACCGTCAAAAAGACCGATTTCAACTTCGGCAAGGTCGATATTCAGTGGTACCCTGACGGCGTCTTGAACGTTTCCGCCAACTGTATCGACCGTCATTTGGCCACCCGTGCGCTGCAAACCGCGATCATTTTTGAGCCCGACAACCCCGAAGATCCAGCGCAGCACATCACCTACAAAGAGCTGTCCGACAAGGTCAATCGCTTCGCAAATGTACTGCTGTCTCAAGGCGTGATGCGCGGCGATCGTGTCGTGATTTATCTGCCGATGATCCCTGAGGCTGCCTACGCCATGTTGGCCTGTGCGCGCATCGGCGCGATCCATTCTATTGTATTCGCTGGCTTTTCTCCTGACGCATTGGCAAACCGTATCAACGATTCTGGTGCCAAGCTGGTGATCACCGCCGACACGGCGCCACGTGGTGGCCGCAAAACTGCGCTGAAAGCCAACGCAGACGCTGCTCTTTTGCATTGCTCAGACCAAGTGCGTTGCCTCGTCGTCAAACACACTGGCGATCAAACCACATGGGTCGACGGCCGCGATGTTGATGTGAAAATGTTGATGGAGCACGCAAGCCCCCACTGCCCCCCGCGCCCCATGAATGCCGAAGATCCGCTCTTTGTACTCTACACATCAGGCTCAACCGGCAAACCAAAAGGCGTTGTGCACACCTCCGGCGGCTACTTGGCCTATGCGGCGATGACCCACAAATACGTGTTTGATTACCACGACGGTGACATCTTTTGGTGCACGGCCGACGTGGGCTGGGTCACAGGGCACAGCTATATTGTCTACGGTCCATTGGCCAACGGTGCTACAACAGTGATGTTTGAGGGCGTGCCAACCTATCCAGATGCTGGCCGGTTCTGGGCCGTCTGTGAAAAGCACAAGGTGAACCAATTCTACACCGCACCAACGGCGTTGCGCGCACTTATGGCGCACGGCAACGACCCTGTGGAAAAATACGACCTGTCCGACATCAAAGTGCTTGGCACAGTGGGCGAACCGATCAATCCCGAAGCATGGAATTGGTACAACGACGTGGTTGGCAAAGGCAAAGCGCCCATCGTCGACACGTGGTGGCAAACCGAAACTGGCGGACATCTTTTGGCGCCACTTCCGGGTGCTGTACCGACAAAACCAGGCTCGGCCACCCTGCCCTTCTTTGGCGTACAACCCGTGATTTTGGACGCCACAACAGGCGAAGAAATCACCACCACTGAGGCCGAAGGCGTTCTCTGCCTTAAAGACTCATGGCCCGGTCAAATGCGCACCGTTTGGGGCGATCACGAGCGCTTCCAAGAGACCTATTTCCAGCAGTACAAAGGCTACTACTTCTCTGGTGACGGTTGTCGCCGCGATGCCGATGGCTACTACTGGATCACAGGTCGCGTCGACGATGTGATCAACGTCTCAGGCCACCGCATGGGCACCGCAGAAGTCGAAAGCGCACTGGTGGCTCACGCCACCGTCGCCGAAGCTGCCGTGGTTGGTTTCCCACATGAAATCAAAGGCCAAGGCATCTACGCCTATGTCACCTTGATGAATGACCAAGAGCCGTCTGATGCGT
>NZ_JBDMZG010000086.1:0-28632 GCF_039769035.1 Pacificibacter sp. | reverse complement strand
TCATGTCGACGTCGTCCATTCCGGGTGAAGGCAAGACCACGCAGTCTTTGGCCTTGGCTCAAAACCTTGCAGGTCTTGGCAAGTCCGTGTTGTTGATAGAAGGCGATGTTCGCAAACGCGTTTTCCAAGAGTATTTCAAAATCAAAAATGATGATGGCTTGATGGCGGTGCTCGAAGGCAGGTTGCCTTTGAAAGACGCCGTTGTTCATGAGCCCAGCTTGAAGGCTGACGTTTTGATGAGTGAGAAACCAACCAGCAATGCGGCAGATATTTTCTCGTCACAGGCCTTTGCCGATCTGATCAAGCAAGTGCGCAAAGAATACGACTACATCGTGATCGACACGCCACCTGTCTTGGCCGTGCCAGATGCGCGGATCGTGGGAAAACAGGTCGACACCACGCTCTATTCCGTACGTTGGGATAGCACGACGCATCGCCAAGTCACCCAAGGCCTTAAAGAGCTTGCGCAGGTCAATGTGACCATCGCTGGGCTGGTGCTGGCGCAAGTTGATCAAAAAGGGCTCAAACGCTATGGATATGGCGATCAGGCCTATGCCTACAGTGGGTATCACAACAATTGATCGCCGGACGCAATTTGTTGTGGTTAGAATCGGTTGAAACACACATCTTGGTGTGTGAAAGTTGAAGTCACACGTGCACGTCTGAGGAGACAAAAGTCATGAAGGCATTGGTATTGGTGACAGGTCTGCTGTTGGCGGGCTGCGGGCAGATTTATATTGCTCCAAATGTGTCTAACCAATTGGATGAGACCAATGTCTCTATCGTGCCCTTGACGCCGCAAGTTGCTGCCTCTGCAAATCAATCGTCTTACAGACCCCGTAGCCTTCCGGCTGTGTTTTTCCAAAACGCGGGCACTGGCAGCCGCGGTGAAAGTGCGGCACTGATTGCAACACGTTTGCCCCCTGCTGTTCAGCAAAAACCATACCAGATCGGTGTGGGGGATGTGGTTGTGCTGGCCACGCCGCAATCTGCAACCTCCATTGAAGAATTGTCTGGCCTGTTGGCGGCGCAAAACCAGCGCCAAGGCTACACCGTACAAGACGATGGCGCGATTGCGATTCCAAATGTGGGCCGCGTGCAGTTGGCAGGGCTTGATCTGCAAGCCGCCGAAGCGGAAGTGTTCCAAGCGCTTGTCTCAAGGCAGCTTGACCCGACTTTCAGCATCGAGGTGGCAGAGTTCAATTCCAAGCGCGTATCTGTTGGTGGGGCCGTGCGGTCGCCACAAACTTTGCCGATCACATTGACGCCGCTTACATTGCAAGAGGCGGTGACGGTGGCCGGTGGAACCACCGCGCTGGACACCCAGTTTGTGGCCGTACGCCTATATCGCGACGACAAACTTTATCAGGTTCCGTTTGAGAAGTTGCAAACCACCGATGTGACCTTGTTGCAGGGCGATAGTATCGTGCTTGAAAGCGGGTTCCAATTGAGTGAAGCACTCACCGAAGTTGACGCGCGACGCAGTGCTCTAAATGAGGAGCGCAGTAATTTTAAGGACCTTGTGGCCGCGGATGCTGTGGATCGCGATTTTGTTTACTTGACCGGTGAAGTCAAAACCCAAGGCCGTTTCCCACTGCCCTTTGGACGCCAAGCCACATTGGCCGATGCGCTGTTTGCCCAAGGCGGCGCCATTTCCAACACTGGCAACCCAGCTGAGATTTATCTGTTGCGCGGGCATGAAAATGATCGGGTCACGGCGTTCCATTTGGATGGATCGAACCCTGTGACCTTGCTGAATGCGACAAAGCTCCAGTTGCGTCCGAATGACATTGTGTTTGTTGCGCCTCAGCCGGTGACCAATTGGAACCGCGCTTTGCAGCCTTTGTTGCCATCTCTCATTGTTTCAACGGTTGCAAGGATTGCGGACTAAATCCCTGAGAGGTTTTGCGCGCCGGTTTTAACTTAAGTTGGGAGTTTGGCATGTCTTTGCTAAAGCGACTATTTCGAAAGTCTGGTGAGTCAAAGCCTGCGCTAGCGCCCTTCACTGCGGCGCTCGCGCCAGACAGCAGTTTCTTTGCCATCGGGGATATCCATGGGTGCTTGGCGCAAATGCAAGCACTGCTGGATCAAGTCACAACGCTGAATGCAGAGGCCCCCATTATTTTTGTCGGCGATTATGTGGATCGGGGCGAAGACAGTGCGGCAGTTCTGTTTGCCTTGTTTGCGTTGCGCGATGATCCTCGCATCACCTGCCTTGCGGGCAACCATGAAGACATGATGTTGGCGTTTGTGGATCAGCCGTCTGAAAAAGGCGAACGCTGGCTGCGCTACGGTGGCATGCAAACGCTGGCATCCTTCGGTGTGGGCGGTGTGTCCATGTCGAGCAAAGGCGAGGCCATTGCCGCAGCCGCAGAAGCATTGAAATCGGCCATGGGCCCCGATCTGTTGGCTTGGTTGCGTGACCTTCCGAGGATGACGCAAAACGGCAATGTCGCCGTGGTGCATGCCGGAGCAGACCCCAACACGCCCATAGCGTTGCAAGGCGCGCGGACCTTGAGCTGGGGGCACCGCGATTTTGACACCCAGCCGCGCCAAGACGGGATTTGGGTTCTGCATGGGCATACGATCATGGACAGTCCTGTGGCGCGTGATGGTCGCATTGCCATCGACACAGGGGCTTATGCTACTGGTCGGTTGACGGCGGCCTATGTGCAGACAGGCGACGTACAGTTTCTGAGCACCTAAGATCATTGCGTGTTCATCTGGACGGGATCAAAGAGATCAGAGTGTGTCCTTGTGCGCCGACCAATGGACCAACCGGATCATATATTTGTTCTCTATGGTTTCTAATAATGGTTTCAACGCTTTGGTCGATAACCATGTCTAAACTGATGTTTTGGGTCAATTGCGCAGGAGGTTTGCTGCTGCCCCCGAGCGGGGCTGATACGCGGCCTCAAAATGCTGCTCAAAAGACACGGCGCACATTTGATTCAAGGTCTGCACGCAGAACTTTGCCCAAACAGTAACAAACCCATGGGCCTTTGGCGGTTTTTTGCTATGATGTGCGAAATCGTGAATGGGTGAGACTGTGTTCGAAAAAATTTCAAAAAAATTGGTAGGCCTTGGCGCCGTCGCATTGTGTTTTGCATCTGCAAGTGTTGCCCAAGACCTGACGACCACCAAGCTTAATATTATGGGCCGCCCGGGAATTGTTGAACTGCCCTCGGCTGAAATGGCTCCTGATGGTCAAATCGCTCTAAGCTATACGAAGCATGGCAACTTCAAACGCACCGCGTTGACTTTTCAAATCGCACCACGCTTGTCGGGCACCTTTCGTTATTCCGGTATTGAAAATTGGGACGGGACGGTTGGCACCAGATGGGACCGCTCTTTTGACCTGAGTTACTTGCTGGTGGAAGAAGGGCAGAACCGTCCTGCTGTCGCTATCGGAATGCAAGACTTTATGGGCACAGGACTGCTCAGCGGTGAATACATCGTGGCGACCAAATCTATTGGCGACAAATTGCGTGTGTCCGGCGGGTTGGGCTGGGGCCGCTTGGCGACTTACAACCCACTCGGAGTCTCATTTGGAGAACGTGGCGGCAGAACCGATTCAAGGGGAGGGGTCCCCAATTTTAAAACTTGGTTTACTGGAGATATCGCTCCTTTTGCTGGGGTGAGCTACCAATTCAGTGACAAGATGGATCTGAATGTCGAGTATTCTTCGGATGCTTACTCCGATGAAGGCGAGCGTGATTTGCTTGATCACAAGTCGCCTTTCAACGTGTCGTTGAATTACAAACTTGGCAAAAGCACTTCGATCACCGCGTTTTTCCTGCACGGCAGCGAAGCAGGACTTAAGTTTTCCGCCAGTCTAAACCCTAAAACGCCGCGCGTGTTTGGTGGCCTTGAAGCGGCCCCTCTGCCCATTCGTCCACGGCCCAGCCGTTCTGTCGATCCTCTTGGCTGGTCTGGCGGATGGGTGGCCGAAGTTGGCGATCCTAAAGGTATCCGCAAAGCGCTGGCCACGGCCATGACCAAGGAAGGCTTGACCCTAGAGGCGATGTCGTTGAGCGCCACCCGCGCCGAAGTGCAGTTCAGCAACAACCGCTACAATGCGCGCTCCCAAGCTTTGGGTCGCTTGGCGCGCCTCATGACACGGGCTTTTCCGCCATCTGTTGAAACATTTGTTTTGACCGAAACGCTAGATGGAACGCCCATCCATTCCACCATTTTGCCGCGCTCGAAACTGGAAGCCTATGAGTTCGAGCCCGCGGGCCAAATTCTGCAGGCCACCAACTTTGCCGATCCCAAAGGTCTTGCGGGCGATCCCCTTGTGCCCTTTGAAGGCGCCTTTCCAAATAACTTGTGGTCAATCGCGCCCTATGTGGCCGTGTCGGTGTTTGACCCCCAAAGCCCTGTACGATTGGACTATGGTATCCGCGGCAAGATCAACTACGAAGTGGCTCCTGGTCTGTCGTTGGATGCTTCCGCAACTGTGCGGGCGTCCGGCAATATCAGCGCCGAGGAAGATGATGGCAATCCCACAACGCTGCCGCGCGTGCGCACAAGTTCGGTCGATTATGACAGCCGCTTCCAAGTTCAAACCCTGACAGCAAACTGGTACAGCCGCCCAGCAGAGAACCTGTTTGGCCGCGTCACCGCTGGCTATTTGGAGAGCATGTATGGTGGCGTTTCTGGCGAACTTTTGTGGAAAAAACCCCAGAGTCGTTTCGCCATTGGGGCAGAGCTGAACTACGCCGTGCAACGCGATTTTGTCGAAGTACTCGGCTTTCAAGACTATGATGTTCTGACGGGCCATGTCTCGGCGTACTATGCCTTTGAAAACGGCTTTCACGGCAGCCTAGATGTCGGACGCTACTTGGCTGGCGATTGGGGTGCCACGTTGTCCGTCGATCGTGAATTCAACAACGGATGGCGTGTTGGCGCCTATGCCACGCTCACCGATGTGCCGTTTGATGAATTTGGCGAGGGGTCTTTTGACAAGGGCATTCGCATCACCATACCTTCCGCTTGGTTTGTAGGCACGCCGACGACTGAGGAAAATGATTTTGTTATTCAATCTCTGACCCGCGATGGCGGCGCGAAATTGAATGTGGACGGTCGTTTGTACAAACGCATTCGGGGCATGCAGGGTTCAGATATCGAGTCCAGTTGGGGTCGGTTCTGGAGATGAACATGTCTCGTATAGTGCCATCAAAATCCATCGCAGTTCTCGTCGTTAGCCTTTTGGCTTTGAGCGCTTGTGGCAACGACGGTCAAGCCCGCCGTGGCACGGATACCGTTAAAGAACTGGCCGTGTTGGCCAAGAATCGCGTGCTCGGCCAAAAGACAGAGCCGCCTGCCGCCCCTGATCCGGTCGCGATGATTGAGACTATTATGCGCGAAGTTCCAGATGCGCCGCTGCAATTCGTTCTGCTGGAAAACACTGGTGCCTTTGCCATCTCGTCGATCTACGGCCAAAACGGCAACAACGTCACTTGGGTTACCTCAGGCAAAAAGACGATGACGTTGGCTTCAGGCTTGCTGACAGCAACGCGGGGTTTTGGTGGTGACGTGATGTCCGTCGAAGACGGAGGCGCCGCACAGCTGATCACAGAACGCAGCGCAGGGCAGGTGCAAAAGACCTATCGGTTCCTAAACGGCTTGGACCAAACCACCCGCTACACGGTGAACTGTAGTATCGCCGAAGGCGGGACCGACCAAATCTCACTAGGTGACATTTCAACGACCGCGCGCGTGATGACGGAAACCTGTACATCAAACGACGCGCCTGGGTTCACCAACACCTATTGGATCGACGACGAAGGCCGCATGGTGCAGTCCGTCCAATGGGGCGGTTCCATCGGCAAAATCGTCTTCAGCCGCCTGCGGTTTTAGATCTGATATGCACCCAAAACGAGCAAGCAGGATGCTGGTCTAGTTTTGGGTCACTCAGCTCTTGGCAGAAGGATGCGCGTGAGCTAGTGGGTGATAAAAATGAGTAGAGTGAGTAACATTAAGTGAAACTGGTTATCACAGGTGCATCAGGTTTTTTGGCTGGTGAACTTATCCCCTTGCTGCGCGATCGCGGTTTTGAACTCGTTCTCGTAAGCGCGCGCGCTGAGGTCCTAATAAACGCATATCCCGATTTGACCTGTGCGAGCTACGATGACTTGGACACCCATCTACAAGGCGCGGATTGCGTTTTGCATTTGGCGGTTAAGAACAACGACTCGGCGGGTGAGCTTGCCGACTTCCGTGCCATCAACGTGGATCAGACACTCTCAGTCTTGCACGCCGCCAAGGCCGCGGGCGTAGGCAAATTCATTTACACGTCCAGTTTTCATACGCTGTCGCTGGGCGGCCCAACAAGCGACTACGCCCGCTCCAAAGCCGAGGCTGAGGTGCAGTTGGCAGTTGAGCACGGCATTGACGTGTCCGTTGTGCATATGGCTGCTGTTTATGGGCGGCAGTTCAATGGCAAGCTTTCCATTCTGAACCGGCTTGCGGCACCGCTGCAAAGTTTGGCAATGACTTTCCTTGGCGCGCTTCGCCCCACTGTGCATGTTGATCGGGTGGCAGACCGTATCGCTGACATTACAAATGGCAAATGCTCTGCGCCTCACTATTTATACGAACCTGCGCAAGAAAACAGTGTCTACACTTGGGCCAAAAGAGCAGTGGATTTGTCTTTTGTGTTGTTTGTGGCCGTCGTCTTGGGATGGCTGCTTGCCATTGTTTGGGTCGTTATCCGGATGGATAGCCACGGCCCCGGTTTGTTTGTGCAAGAGCGCGTAGGGAAAGACGGAAAGATCTTTCACTGCTACAAATTTCGAACCATGCAGCAGGGCACAGTGCAAGCTGGAACCCATGAGGTCACAGCCGCCTCCATCACCCGTATCGGGCATTTTTTGCGTAAAACCAAACTTGATGAATTGCCGCAAATCGTCAACATTCTACGCAACGAGTTGAGCCTCATCGGTCCGCGCCCCTGTTTGCCATCACAAGTCGAATTGGTCGAAAAACGGCGCGCGCTGGGGGTCTTTGATGTCAAGCCCGGTATCAGCGGTCTGGCGCAGATCCAAAACATCGACATGAGCGAGCCTGAGCGTCTGTCCCGAGAAGACGCGCTGTATGTTGCACTGCAAAGCATGCCACTGGACCTTAAGATTACGCTGGCGACAGCAACAGGCTCTGGCCAAGGTGACAAGGTCTCAAGCGACTGAATATATTGGTTCAGGGGTTCGCAGTGCGACGTTGGGCCAAATTTGCATAGATGTCCAAATGGGCTTTTTCGACCATACGGATGTCGAAATGTTGCTCTGCATGCGCGCGCGCGGCTTTGCCCATTTGTGCCACTTGCTCTGCATTTGATATCATCTCGCGCAAAACCGTCGCCAAACTTGTTGATGATCGCACCTCACACAGCTGGCCCGTTACACCTTCAACGATTGCATCACGACATCCCGGCACATTGGTTGCAACTGCTGCACGCCCTGCGGCCGCGGAGTCGATAAGCGTTTTGGGAAATCCCTCGCGATATGACGGCAGAGCCACGATGTGACATTGCGCAAAGGCGCTGTCTACATCTGCTGTAAAAGGAAGCCATTCCACCACGCCCTCAGAGACCCAGCCTTGCAGTTCTTCTGGTGTCAGGCTTGTGGGGTTGTTGGCGTCAGGGTCGCCCAACAGCCGAAAGATAGCATTGCTGCCAGAGGCCTTGATGTCTCGCGCCGCTTCTACGAATTCAACGACGCCTTTGTCGCGCAGCATTCGGCATGGCATCAGCACCACGACGGGTCCCTCAGGTAAAGGCTTCGGGGTGATTTTCGAAAGATCCGTACCGCTGCCGCCAACAAGACTTGTCGTGGCACGGCGGACAAACCCATTGTCTGTTGCGATTTTCAGGTCGTCGCGGTTTTGGAACAAGACATGCGCCAATGGCGTGTTAAGAGCCGACCTGTAGAGCCCTGACAACAGCGTCCGTAAGATGCGCGTTTTGAACGTTTTATGGGTGAAGGCGTAGCCCATGCCCGTCAACGCGGCCAGCGCCGGAATGCGCAAGAGGCGTGCTGATATTCCACCATAGAAAATCGGCTTTGCAGTGATCAAATGAACGATATCAGGGCGGCGTTTTTTCAGGGTACTGAAAATGCTTAACAGACACCGTAGCTCAAGCAAGGGGCTGGTGCTGCGACGATATAGGTCGATCGGCAGCACTTCAAATCCATACGGGGCCAGTAGATCAACATCTGACTGTCTCGGCGCCGCGATCACGACATCATAGCCCTCTTTCTGCGCAGCCAACGCAAGCGCCAAACGATGCGATAGGAAAAACGGGACATCTGACAAGATGAACATCACAGACAAAGGATGATTGTTTGCGCGGTTAGACATGAGTTTGGCTCATATTTTGCTACCTCTATGTGTCAGCGGACAGTTTTTTAAGGTATGACCCATAGTTGTTTTTGCCAAACTGTTTGGCCCGAGCTTCAAGTTGCTCTTTGGTGATCCAGTTCATTTCGAAGGCAACTTCGTCGGGTGATCCAACTTGCTGGCCTTGGCGTTCGGTTAGGGTGCGTACGAAGTTTCCCGCATCCAACAATGACCCGTGAGTGCCAGTGTCCAACCAAGCAAAACCGCGTCCCATTTTTTTCACCGATAACTTGCCATCGGCAAGATAGCTTTCCAACAAAGACGTGATTTCCAACTCGCCGCGGTCCGAAGGCTGTACGTGCTTTGCGCGCGCGGGCGCTGTGCTATCAAGGAAATAGAGCCCCGTAACTGCATAGTTTGAGGGTGGTACAATCGGCTTTTCGACGATCGCTTGCGCAATATCATTGTCGTCAAAGTCCACCACGCCATAGCGCTCTGGATCTGCCACGCGATAACCAAAGACGGTGGCTCCGTCAGGTGTTTGATTTGCTTCTTGCAGCAAGTCAGGCAACCCATGTCCGAAAAATATATTATCACCAAGCACCATTGCGGACGGCGCCCCATCCAGAAAGTCTTCACCCAAAATAAAGGCCTGCGCCAGTCCATCAGGGCTGGCTTGCGTCATGTAGGTGAGCGAAACGCCCCACTGGCTACCGTCGCCCAGAGTGCGTTGAAATTGTTCTTGGTCCTGCGGGGTCGTGATGATCAGGATCTCGCGAATATCGGCAAGCATCAACACGGTCAGCGGGTAGTAGATCATCGGCTTGTCATAGATCGGTAACAGCTGTTTCGACACACCAATAGTAATAGGATAGAGCCGCGTGCCAGATCCACCAGCCAGAATGATGCCTTTGCGCTGTTTCATGATACGTCTTTCAATTCGTTAACAATCGTTAGAACATCTCTACGCCAATCAGGGCGTTCGATGCCAAATGTTTCTCGGGTGCTGCTACAGTCGACACGACTGTTGGCGGGGCGCTTTGCGGGGGTTGGATAGGCGATTGTGGGAATATCAGTGACCTCACATGTGAGGCCGGCCTGTTTGAAAATGTCACGCGCAAAATCCGCCCAGCTGACATCTGGTGCACCGGAAAAATGATATGTACCAGATTTTGCAGGAGCACTTTCCAGCTGCGATGCAATTTTAAGGCAGGCCGCAGCAATGGTCCGCGCAGGTGTTGGTCCGCCAACTTGATCCGCAACGATCGTCAGAACCTCACGCTCCGTGCCCAAGCGCAGCATGGTTTTGAGAAAGTTGTTGCCATGGGCGGAGAAAACCCAAGAGGTCCGCAGAATGGCAAATCGACCTCCGGCGGCACGCACACCGTTTTCGCCGTCTCGTTTCGTACGCCCGTAAGCCCCCAAAGGTGCGGTCGGATGATCCGTTACAAAGGGCGTGTTCCCCGATCCATCAAAGACGTAATCCGTCGAAATATGGACAAAGGGTATATCAAGTGAAGCGCAGGCTTTGGCCATCGCGGCAGGAGCTGCCCCGTTCACAAGCGCGGCTGTGGCCTCGTCGTCTTCGGCTTTATCAACCGCCGTATACGCCGCTGCATTGATGACGGCGCTTGGCTTGATCTTTTCAATCAAAGCCGCACAGGCCGCAGGCTCAGTCAAGTCAGCATCGGCGCGGCAGGCAAACTGCGCATCTGGCACTAGGCTTTGAAGTTCTGTCGCAACTTGGCCGGTTTTTCCAAAAACAAGGATCATGCTTTGACTCCAAGCCGTGTCCCAACGCCTTGGCGATCCTGCAACGCCCGCCACCACGGCTCATTGCTCAAATACCACTCAACAGTCGTTGCAAGCCCTTCTTCAACGGTCACAGACGGACGCCAGCCCAACTCGTCGCGAATCCGATCTGGGGCGATGGCATAACGCGCATCATGGCCGGGGCGGTCCGTGACATAGGTGATTTGGTCCGCATAAGACCCACTGTCTTTCGGGCGTTTTTTGTCGAGAATAGCGCAGAGCGTTTGCACCAGTTCAAGATTGGTTCGCTCATTCTCACCGCCAATGTTGTAGCTGCGACCAACAACGCCTTTTTCAACGGCAAGCAAAAGCGCATCGGCATGGTCTTCCACGTACAACCAATCGCGAATGTTGGACCCGTCACCGTAGATCGGCAAAGGCTTACCAGCGAGCGCATTGAGAATGATCACAGGCACCAGTTTCTCTGGAAAGTGAAAAGGCCCGTAGTTGTTGGAACAATTTGTCAAAACGACGGGCAAGCCATAGGTCTCATGCCATGCGCGCACCAAGTGATCCGAGGCCGCCTTCGATGCCGAATAGGGTGACCGTGGATCATAGGCGGTGTCTTCGGTGAATTGCACTGACGGGTCATTGGGCAAAGATCCAAACACTTCGTCCGTCGAAATATGATGAAACCGAAAGCCAGTAGGCTTGCCGGTTTCCAACCAAAACTTGCGCGCAGCTTCCAGCATGTTGAAGGTGCCCGTGATATTGGTATCGATGAAATCTTTGGGACCATCGATTGAGCGGTCCACATGGCTTTCAGCAGCCAAGTGCATCACTGCGTCAGGCTTATGCGTGCCGAAACAGGCATCAAGTGCCGCGCGGTCTCTGATATCGACTTGTTCGAAATGATAGAGCGGGCTGTCTGAGACGCTGGCCACATTGTCCAGACAGGCCGCATAGGTCAACGCATCCACATTCACGACTTCATGCCCACGCGACACGGCCAATCGTACAACAGCTGAGCCAATAAAGCCTGCGCCGCCTGTGACAAGGATTTTCATTATAGTCTACTCTTCATAAAGGAACGGGCTTTCAAACGCGGACAGCAGCGGGGCCACCGCGTCTTTATCACTGAGGATGGGGTCGCAGGAGAGAGGCCAGTCTATGCCGATGGCAGGATCGTCCCATCGCACGGCACCCTCAGTCTGGGGCGCGTAATAATCAGAGCATTTATAGACAATCTCGCTGTCAGGCTTGAGCGTGGCGAACCCATGCGCGAACCCCGCGGGAATAAATAACTGCGCTCCATTGTCTGCACTCAGCTCATACCCTACCCACTGCCCATAGGTGGGACTGCCCTTCCGAATGTCGACTGCAACGTCAAAAATCGCACCCCGCCCACAGCGCACCAGCTTCGCTTGTGCGGCAGGTGGCGCCTGAAAGTGCAAACCTCTGACTGTGCCCACTTCGCTTGAAAGAGAGTGGTTGTCTTGCACAAAGTTGATGTCGATACCGACTTCTGAATAGGCACGGTGACTGTATGTTTCTGCAAAGAAGCCGCGGTGATCCCCAAAGCGACGAGGGGTCAGTAGAACAACACCTGACAGGGAAGTTAATTCACTCTTCAATTTCTAAATCCTTCAAATACACAGCATTGTCCGAGACGTTACCATTCTTACATGAGCCAAGTGTTTTGATAAGGTAGATAGCAAGCATGCGCATGTTGGGATGTGAGCAACCAAACGAGGGAGTACACTCCATACATAAGGAGTGCCAACAATTGCCCAGTGTACGTCTTTTTGAAAATGACGGTTCCAACGTAAACACAAAGTAATATTGAACCAGGCATAACGTAATAGTTGAATCGATGAAGTGCAATTGACGAGAAAACTACCAAGGGTGCCAATGACACAATCATAATCGCCATCAATTTCAACATAGGATAAACGTCTGGAAACTTGTCACTCACTTGTTTTCTGTACCAAACGAAAAATGGAACGGGCAGTGCTATGAGGGCATATCTGAAAATGGCGCCGCCTGAGCTTTGTGTGCCATAGATTTGCGCAATATACCGATCATTGTAGACGTCCATGCGGTCCGCCAGAAATATCGCGGCAACAGGCCCTACAACTGCAAGTGCCGCAGTCAGTCGTATAGTGTTCACTTCTCGCCCAGCCAAAAGCGCTAACGGCAAAAACACCACGGCTGACGTATGAAATTGCATTCCAATCAGAATCCATACGGCAGCCCATCCTTTTTGCCGGAACATGATTGCATTAAACGCAAGCATTAGAAAACCACCAGCAATGGCTTGCCTAAGGCCAGACATTCCCAATTGGGTGATGATCACGGGGAAAAGTAGCGCCAAAATGAGGGGGCCATAGCGGTGCTTTCTCGCAAAAGCTATGTAGCAAAAAACCAGTATGATGGATGCGGAAACATTGAGCCACGTGTACCCAAGTCCGAACGCTCTTACTGAGCCAATCAGTAGCGCAAATCCTATTTCTGATTGGCTGAATATGCCGCTTAGATTCGTTAGTGGTGTGAAATTCTCCCACCGATTAACATATCCATAATAGTCACAACCGACTTCGTATCTAAACCCCATAAACCAAATGAGGAATGTCCCCGCAATCAAAAGTAGAAATGTGCTGTACTGTCTAGGTACCGCAATAGAAGCCAAGCATAGCGACGCGTATATGCCCAGGTAAACGATCACTGTGCGGTTTTCTCCGTCGTCGATGAGCGCAATTTTAGTGCCAGACTTTGCATACTGTGGCTCTCCATTCCATATTCGTCACGGCAATGGATATACGTTTTTAAAATCGCATCGAGTTGAGCGAGATTAATATCGGTATTCCGCCCAAAATTATGTGGATGCCACCACAAGTGATATAAGCCGCCCGTTTTGGCCGCTGCGATCATTTCGGCTTGTATTTTTCGAATGTGCAACTTGTTGTATAAGCTCAGTCTTTTTGACCAAGGTCGCAAAAATTGTGTGGCAGGGATGTCAATTGCGGGGCCGTTCTGTTTCGCATTTGTCGTTTTGGAAGGCGCAACGGGAAGCGCGTCATCCAGAAAGCGCACAAGACGGAAAAGCTGCGTCGTTTGAGCTCCAGAACGTGGTTTGCGAAGCCAGCCGTCGTCTTCTCCTCTATAAATATCAATACCCAAATCCGCTGCTTTAATGGCAAGTGGATAATTCGTTTGATTTCGTGGAAAAACCAAACTTTGCACTGCATACCCTTTCGCATTGCCAATCTCGACCGAAGCGCGAAGGTCCGCCTCGAACGACTCAATGGCCTGCCCTTGCTCAAGGCAATAATAGTGGCTGTAAGTATGTGTCGCGATTTCTTGACCAGGGGTGTCGGAAATTCTCTCTATCAAGGAAAGGCCAAAGTGGAGCGGGTCTTCTCTTTCGTTTCGCCCAATTTGTTTCGATTCTATAGAGACATATGGAGAAAGTTCTGCATTTTCATAATTGGGACGGATTTTAGGCGCAAACTCCAACATCTCTTCGCGATTTTCTGCAAAAAGCAGTCCAACCGTTGCCCAAGTTGCGTTAATGCCAGCTTTCTCAAACCGAGAAAGTATTTCTGGAATGGCGTCACGGCCACCTAGAATAGCATCGCCGTAGTCGCGAATACTCCGATGGTCTCGAACGCCCCACATGAGCTCAAAATCGAGAGAAATTACAAAAGCTCCACTCACTTTTTGAATCCTAGCTTCTCGGCAGTTCTTTCAACGACCTTTCGAGTTAATCCTAACATGTCTCCAAAAACGGGCATCGGGTCGGTCCAAGCGCCAACAACATCTGATCTTGCGCGAACCGGGCCGGCTCGTTTGACATTCGGTGCGGGCAAGACAAAGTTTTTGGCACGCGCATAAAAAAGTTTGGATGCCATGTCCTTGAGCACGTAGCGCCAACGTACCCCGTTACGTTGTTCTCTCATAGGCGGTAATTTTGCGCCTGTGGCTTCAGCTATGGCCGTCTCAACCAATGGAACGCCGGCAGCACTTGAAAGAGCAAACCAAAGCGAGGGACGGGGGTTTACCTCTATAATTTGCAACTCATTTGTGTCGGGATGGGTCTTAAACTCTGCAGCTGCAATGCCGCAATACCCCAGTTTAGTTAGCAAGCGTTCGGCAGCTTCGGCTGTTTTTTCGCAAACTTCGCTTTGTACCAAAGATGCCGAACCAAATCCCGAAGGATATTGACGTAATTTTCGAGCGGTTAAACGCTGACGCACCGTACCTGTTTGATCAATAAACCCACACCAGAGCGTGATGTTGCTCTCGGGGCCGGGGACGATCTCTTGCATCAGTAACGTGCCCGCCTCTACAGGAATTCTTGGCAAAACCTTATCAAAATCGAGAGGGCTTTTCAAAACCCAACCCTTTGTTCCCCCCATCAGGTGTTTCACATCTTGAATGCGAGCGGGTTTGACCATGCAGGGATAGCTGATTTGGTCACGATACGACTTCGCATCCTCCACAGAGGTTGCCCACAGCTTTGGGAAAAGTACGTCATTGGCGTCACAGATCTGGTAAAACATATCCTTGTCTAGGATTTGAGCGGCTAACCCATCTTGATAGGATTTTTGCAAGTGGACACGGGTTGAAAGGGTGTCTGCTTGGGCCATTACGACTTCGAGATCTTGATCTGAGGTCACGATCAAGACTGGCTTGGTCTCTGCACCGGCAGGAAAGCGTGTGATGATTGCATCCACGCGTGCTTTGGCTGTCTGTGCTACGACACTTTCCGCCAGATAGCGTGACCACGCACCTGGCGCGCGTGGGGCACCCACCCCCAGTACCTTGTATCCTGCGCGTGCGGCCTCCCGAACGGCATAAAGCCCTGTAGGCGATAACCCCAAAACGATAACATCAATTTGCTTTGGTATCATCGACAGCCTCCGTGAAAAGCTGCGCCATACTGGCGGCTATCGTAGCAGGATCAAATCGCGTTTCGATCTCTGCCCTGGCGGCGGTGGCGAGTGTTTGGCGTAAATTGGCGTCTTCGATCAATTGGGTCAGCGCCGCGTGCCAGTCGTCCAAGGAGGTGCAAAGGTAACCCGTTTCGCCATTGCGTACGAGTTCAAGATTATAGCCAATTGCGGTGACCACTGGGACAATTCCTGCGGCCATATAGGTGCGTGCTTTGCCGCCTGATTTACCTTTGGCCCAATCTTCAAGCGGAAGCGGCATCAAACCTATATCAAACCGCGCCAGCGCCTTAAGTTCCTCATCAAGGGACCAATCGCAGAGCTTCCAGTCAACGCCTTCCATCGCAAAGTCATTTCCCCCCATGATCTCCCATTGAACATTTGGGTAAGTCTGAGCGATTTCCTGAAGCATGGGTTCGATGACGCGCAAGTACTTGACTGTTGATGGAGAGCCGAGCCAACCAATGGTGACTGGCGCGTCATTTGTGTGGGGCGCGTGCATCGCAATTCGTGCGGTGTCTTCAGCCACTTCCAACGTCACGGCCTGATTGGCGCCCGCACTGATCGCGGCGTCGCGCAACCAGTTGTTGCCTGCCACCACACAGTTGGCCACCCTAAACAACTGGAGGGCTTTATCTCCGGATCTAAGCAACGTGGCAATCTTATTGTAGCGTGACGCTTTCTTGATAAACAATGCATCGTCGTAATCGAAAAACAACACTGCCCCTCGGCGTTTTAGCCACCGTTCAATGACGGGCCCACCAAAGGGCAATAGCTCTCGCTGCAAGTAAATAACGTCATAGCTCTTCCAGTTGCGCAGAGCCCAAAGCCGTCGCGTTGTCGCACAAAGCGTTGCCCAAATTTTGCTCATAGTTTTCCCTGAACTCAACGAAAGCTCATACATAGGCGTATCCATGAAGCTTTGAACGTCGGCCTCTACACCAAGAGCCTCAAGGTGAGGGAGATACTGAAACACGCGATAGCGGCTGGAGGCCCCTTCTATGGGATAACGTGTAAGGAATAAAACACGGGTCATGCGCGATCGCTCGCCAATTGGTCATAAACGTTGGAATAGGCTTGCACACCTGCCTCCAAAGAAAATCGTGTTTCGGCAGCCGTACGACAACGAGCAACCATTTCTGGATCCGTGGTCATGTCGAAAAGTTGAGCCAATGCGGTGTCTAGATCCGTAAAATCGACACCTGTGAGCCCGACAGCGGGCAGCGCAATTCCTGTACCAGTTTGATCCAGATCCTCAGCGACATCGCCCACACCGTCATTGGTTAACATGGGCTTCCCGCATGCCAAGAATTCGCCCATGCGGGTAGGGCAAGACGCGCGTTTTGACCATGCAGGTTTAATGAAAAACACCCCAGCATCCATACGCGCAATCTGGCCACCCATTTCAGAGAAATTCACGCTGCGCAGCTCGACCCGATCGAGATCAACACCCGCGTCGCGCAAAGTAGACCGCACAAGATCATGGCTGCCTTTGGTAACCACCAAAAAGCGTATGTCGGACCGAATCTCAAAAGCACGTGCAACAACTTTGGCCACGTCAGAAAATAAGTACCAGCTGCCAACAGAGCCCACATACCCCAAAGTAAAACCGTCATCGGGAGCATCTTGCACCTGAAACAGGTCAAGATTGGTGCACGTGGGAATGACCGTGGATTTGGGCTTTTGGTTCTCTAAATACGGAAAGGATTCGTATTCACGAACGCCGGCCTTGGTCAGTGAAATAACGTGATCAGATTGCAAAAGAAGTAAGCGCTCAACACGTTTGAAAACTTTGTAAATCAAACTTGAGGCCGTCCAAATTCCGCCATCTACACGCTCATCAGGCCAAAACCCACGCATATCAAAAACAAACTTGGCCCCAGTGGCACGCTTAATTCGAAGCCCCATGAGGCCCGCTATATAGCTGCGGCAATGAATGACTTGAACCCCCACTTCGCGCGCGATCTTGGTGCCGTGCCTGCAGCCAGATGCCAAATCGTAAAGCGTTGCCAGAATCCCAATCGGCTTGTTGTGCCACACGCGTGGACGCCAATCGACGCCCGCCGCAGCACACTGTGCTTGCATGGCCGCGACGCGGACTTCGTCATTCAACGCATCGGGTTTTTCAAAGCTTAGCACGGTCATCCGATGGCCGCGTCGACTTAAGGCAAGTACATATTGGAGCACCTGACTTTGACCTAACGGATCCAACAATCCAGTGTAGGAAATGTATAGGACCGATGTCATTTACTGCGCTTCCTTAAAACGTGTGTCTTTCTGTAAAGTGAGATCTGATGGGCCGCAATGGCAGACGCCGCAAATTTTTCGGCGCGTACCGGACCAGCAGTTTCTTGCGCATGGGCCCATTCGTGGTCGATGAGAGCGGCATCCAAGGCCTCTGCCAAAGCATAAGGAACCCCAGGAGAAACTTGCTGGCCAAGGTCTCCCAGCACCTCTGGCAACCCACCTGCAGTCGAAGCGACCACAGGCCGACCTAAGGCCAAGGCTTCCAGTGCTGTGAGACCGAAGCCTTCATAACGAGAGGGAATGACCACAAGCCGTGCGGCTGCCATAGTCGCCAACATCTCAGAGTGTTCCAACTGGCCGGTAATTCGGATAGGCAATCCTGCGGCTCTAATTTCTTCCTCAAGTCGCATGCGCAACGGCCCATCTCCGGCGAAAATCACTTCGGAGTAAGAATTTTTGAGCAGTCGCAGCGCAGCGATCAAATCAAGATGACCCTTTTCAGGCACGAGCCTCCCCGGAAGTACAATGGCGGCAGAGTTCTTGTCAGGCGCATCTGCATCTGGTGCCTTGATTTTTTCCAGATCTATTGCGTTGTGAACCACAGCCACGTTTTCCAATCCATACGTCTCCGCAAAGTGGTTAGCGCTTGCTTGGCTGACTGCCTGGGGTTGGTCAATTCCGTGGCGGACTATAGCCGCCGCTAAAACCCGCCTAACTGCAAGCTTGAACCCTTTCGCATTGGCCCCGCTATAGGCCAGGTTGTGGAAGCTCGCGAAAGTTGTGCCGCCAAACAGTTTACTCCAGCGCGCCAACCCTGCAATGATCGTGGGGAAGTAAAGATGGGCATGTATGACTTGCACCTCCCGCTCCTGAGCAAGGCGGGTTAGGTCCCGCGCGGCGCCCCAAAGTGCCCACTTATGGCGTTTTGGCAGGACATGTACGGGAATTCCCAAAGAACGCAAATCCGCAGCCAAATCCAACGGAGCTCGTTGTACGGCCACTTCGGCCGCCACGCCTTGGCGCACCAGTTCAGGCAACATCGTCAGCAGAACCTGTTCTGCCCCACCGCGCCCTAGTGTTTCAATGACATGCAAAACTTTAAAATTTGGCGACACTGTGAAGTGTTCCTCTCATCATGGCGCTATGAAACACGAGCTCTGTACACAAAGTTCGATGGATGCACAGTGTTTTTGCCAAGCACAAAAGCCCCAATGCTGAAGAGATTGGCCCACGATAAATGTTCATTCATTTCGCGCCCTCCGGTGCGTTTCGACGCAGCCCAATTGCACTGGTGTCTATGCGCATGATTATCAAGGCTGCAACCCAAAGGACTAAGTTCCAGACCATGACTGATATGGCTGTGGCGATGGCGGCCCCCTCTATCCCATAAAGAGGGATCAGCACCCAATTGAGCACGACATTCACCAATGTCGAGATTGCCAAACCACTCAGCGCGATCCATTCTCGTCCAGACATAGTCAATAGATTGCCCACAGACCCAAAAAATGCACTCACAGTGTGCCCAAAGCACAGCAAAATCAGCGGCCAGAATGCGTCGCTATAGCTTTGCCCAAAGATCCATTCCAGAAGTTCAGGGCCACTCAGCCAAAACAACGCCAGCACTGGAAGTGTTGCAGCAAGTGAAACACGCGCGCCAGCTGCAGCCAGCTTCTGCAGTTGTGAATGGTCTCGCGCACCCCACGCCCGTGCAAAGTAGGGTTGCAGCACCAAATTTGCAGTTGCAAGGCCGAACGTTACCACATTGGCTCCCGAAAGGGCTACACGGTAAAGCCCCACATCTTTATCGCCGGCCAATGTTCCGAGCATCAATATATCTGTATTGTGACTAATCACATTGAGCCCTGCTATGGCTGCTAAGGGTATAATGGCTCTGCGCCAATCGCGCGGATGGGTTCGTGGAGTTTCTTGTTTTGCTTGGTAAGGGCGTACTGCACGCAAGACTAAATTGGTCGCAACAAGTGTTCCCACGGCGACCCCAGCGTGGATCATGTAAATTTGCGCAGCGTTGATCTTTACATGCCACAGGGTTAGCAGAACGACCACAATCGTTAACAAAATTGGGCGAGCTATCTTGTCGGGAAACGTTCCCAATGCCACATGCCGTAGCCCCCGAAGCGCAGCAGCATGTGCCTCGGTCCAACCAATAAGAGGAACAAGCAGCAACCCCCAGAACAACGCAATCGTGCGCGGAGTATCTGTATCCAGAAACACCAACAAGAAAACCCAGCCGAGCACGAGAACGCCCCCCGCCATCATAGACATCATTCGGTTAGACCAGCGCCAAACGCCAATCATAAGCGCGCCGTCACCAGCTTGGTCGGCCCGAGCCGTCTCGCGTAGAATAAGTGTCGGCAGGCCCATCTTTACAGGGATACCTAACAGAGTGATGATCGAAAAAACAAAAGCATAGACGCCGTAGTTTTCAGGGCCAAGCACCCGTGTTAGCGTCACAGATGCTATGAGCCCCGCGATCATTGCCCCTGCCCGCACCGCGATGGCGGCTACGCCACTGTGAAGGAGTTGAGCACGTAATCCGCTTTTTCGCTTGTTGGGTGTCGAGTTGGACTTGGACATACAGTCAGAGCCTCAAATCGCTGTCTTCGAGTGTGAAAACATTTTTAAGATCATAAAGCACATGATTTTTCTTACCAAAGGCCCGTATACCTGAAACCTCGGCTGCGCGGAATTGATCATGGGACACCGCTATGATGATGGCGTCATAGACCTCATTTTGCGGCACATCTACAAGATCAATCCCATATTCAGATCGCGCTTCTTCGGGTTTCGCCCAAGGATCATGGACATCCACATCTATTCCGTATGTGCCCAATTCGGCCACCACATCTACCACGCGCGTGTTACGCAGGTCTGGGCAGTTTTCCTTGAATGTTAGCCCCATTACCAAAACGCGCGCTCCGTTCACCTGCAACTGCCGCTTAAGCATCGCCTTCACCAATTGCCCTGCGACATAGGCACCCATCCCATCATTGATGCGTCGACCTGACAAGATCACCTCTGGATGGTACCCAATCGCTTGCGCTTTATAGGTAAGATAATAAGGATCAACACCGATGCAGTGCCCCCCCACAAGGCCCGGCCGGAACGGCAAGAAATTCCACTTAGTGCCTGCGGCTTCAAGCACCGCTTCAGTGTCGAGGCCAATGCGATTGAAGATCTTAGCCAGCTCGTTGACGAGGGCGATATTGAGATCGCGCTGTGTATTTTCGATCACTTTGGCGGCTTCGGCAACACTTATGCTTTGGGCTTGAAACGTGCCAGCAGTGATGATTTCGTCGTAAAGAGCGGTGACACGGTCGGCAACTTGTGGCGTGGAGCCAGAGGTCACCTTCTTGATGTTTGGCAATCGATGCAATTTGTCGCCTGGATTGATCCGTTCTGGACTGTAGCCACAGAAAAAATCTTCGTTGTAAGTCAGTCCAGAGACCGCTTCGAGTATTGGCACACATTCTTCTTCTGTAGCCCCAGGATAGACAGTGCTTTCATAAATCACGATATCCCCAGCCTTCAGGACTTGGCCCACGGTCTTTGAAGCTTTGTGCAGAGGCGTCAGATCAGGTTGCTTGCGCGCATCAATGGGTGTGGGCACGGTCACAATGAAAATCGTGGCCGCGCGCAGGGCTTCGATTTCGGTGGTGTAGGTCAGCTGCTTTGCTTCGGCCATTTCTTCGGCCTCTACCTCAAGTGTGTTGTCATAGCCACTTTGGAGCTCAGCGATGCGCCCTGCATTGGTGTCAAAGCCGATAACGGGGCGTTTTTTGCCAAATTCCACAGCAAGCGGAAAGCCGACATAGCCTAGCCCGATAACTGCGATAGGGGATACATTAGAGGACATGGTACTAACCTTAGAGTTGATAAAATAGAAGAGTATTGATCGGTTGGTTTGTTATTGGCTTAGGTGTTTATAGAGCCAAGGCTATCTCGATATAAGAGCGAAAGGCGTTGTTCATTATGGCCCTCGCTGTTGCGTGAGAGGTCGGGCGGGAACGCCTCCAACCCGTATGCCTGGCGCCACGTCCTGCGTTACGACCGCACCGGCACCAATGACGGCGCCACTGCCGATCGTCACGCCACGGGTGATGACAGCCCCAGCTCCGATCCAGACGTTCTCGCCAATATCGATTGGAGTTGCCTCAAACCCACTTTCTCGGATCACCGTGTCGGGTGTCATCCTATGATCTTGATCACGGATGGTGACGTGTTCTGCAATTTGACAACCGTTTCCGATCACAATTCCAGCGCGCGCGACAATTACGCAGCCCTTGCCAAAGTAACAATCTTCACCAATCTGCAAAGTGCAGTCGCGCGCAAATAGGTCGACCCAACGATCAAAGACAGTTTGCGAACCAATTTGGATTTGCCCGTCCATGACAGCCCGTGCACGTAAGCCATAGCCTGCCCGAACACCTTTCCCACGCGTCACACGCGTCGCGCCGCACAAGCTTGCGGCGCCGGCCATGCGTTCGTGCCAGCGTAAAAACCGGCCCCAAATACGAAACAACACATGCATGATTACGGCGTTCCTTGAATAAAGGCGGAAAGTGGCGGGGCGCCAAATACAAGATCACCCATGTAAGCTGCTCCCTCCGGTGTAAGGTGCAACCCGTCATAAGAAATTAAAGACCCATTCTCAGTAAAGATAGGGCACCCATTCCCGCACATGATTTTCATAGTATCAACGAACATTGAGTTTGGTAAGCTCGATGACAGTATGCGCGTGCTGTCAACAACACTATCTTCCGGTTTCACCCGCGCAGTTTCGAAATTTGAAGACTCAAAATCTAGCACGAACCGACGGTTAGGTTGAAAACTCTTGGATCCAACGACATAAACGTCTGCGGTGAGCTCCATAGCTTCGAGAGACTCTGCAAATAAATCGGCGGCCCAAGGCTGCCATCTAGCCGAAAAGATGACAACATCGGCCTGATGCATCTTAGCTACTTGTGTTGCCTTGAGGGATCTGTTTTCGCAAAACTGCCGATTTTCAGGTGCTGTGTTTTCAGTAACGAAAGATGCTGACTGGGCATAGTGCAGCTGGCATACCGCAGGCACATCAATTGCGGAGATCGTGTAATTCTCAAATGCACCTGCCGAAAGGACAATATTGTAAAAATCTTGGCTGAAACTGTCGCCAACTATCATCAACTTCGGGCGTTCTTCCGAAAAGTCTGCCCCGACGACATTCCTATAAGAGCCGCGGACGTATTCCCCATACTCACGCGTGCCGGTGGTGATCCAGTCTCGTTGGCCTTCTGGATATCTCTGAGGCAACCCACTTGATAAAACGGCCACTAAACCAAATCCAGCTAGGCTTAGAGCACCAAAGCCCGAGAGCATGAAAATGCCACGCCGGCTGAACCCGTTTTTGCCACGGAAAGGACGCTCTACAAACCGCCACGTCAGCCACGCCAAAATGAGTGCTAATACGGCGAGCCCAAGCATCACGCCTTGTGATGGATGGCCATCAACATCCACAAGACGCGCAAACGCAAAGAGTGGTTGGTGCCAAAGGTAGGCGGAATAGCTAATCAGCCCAACGCCGACAAGGGGCGATACCCCCAACAGCCGACCTACCCAAGTCGCAGGGCTCGCTGCGAGAATGATGGCGACACTCCCAAAGACAGGCACCATCGTCCAAGCAGATGGGAAAGGCGTCGCCTCGTCAAAAACGAACATCGGAACGATGATGGCCACCAAGCCTATCACGCTTATTCCCTCGGCCAGCCAGCCATTCGGTGCAGACCTTTTCATCAAATAGAGCGCTGCGAGCGATCCAGCTAAGAGCTCCCAAGCCCTTGTTGGTAAAAGGTAGAAATTAGCCGATGGCATGCGCAAGGATAATAATTCGGCAAGCGCCAGTGAAACCAAAAAGGTCAGTATGAGAAGAGGAACGATGCCAGGTCGAAACCAACGCCAACATGCCCAAAGGAATAACGGGAAGAGAATGTAGAATTGTTCCTCTACGGCAAGGTTCCAAGTATGGAGCAACGGATTTAACTCTGAACTTGCAGCGAAATATCCACTCTCGCGCCAAAAGAGAACGTTTGATGCAAAGAAAATAACCGCCAATATCCCGCGCCCGAAAGCGGCAAACTCGTATGGGAGCATGATGAAGAATGCGAGACAGGATGAAATCGTTAGAACCAGAAACAAGGCTGGCAAAATTCGTCTTGCACGACGCTCATAGAAACCCACAATTGAGAACTGGCCCGCCTCGAGTTCACGAGCAAGAATCCCCGTGATCAGAAACCCTGAAATCACAAAGAAAACATCCACACCAACGTACCCGCCTGATATCTGTGACACCCCTGCATGGAACAAAATCACCGGCAGTACGGCTACGGCACGAAGGCCGTCAATTTCGGGGCGATACGTCATCTCTATTTTCCGCAATACTTATGTGGACAATCGACAAAACGCGCGATGCCATCCCTGAAATCAGTTTGTGGGCGTCTGCCGGAACGGGGTCCGTAGCTATATTGATCGATACTGCAGCAAAATCATCTGATTCACGTGCCTCGGCCAGCTCCTCTGTCGAAACCTCGTGCGTCGCGTCGTATCTGGCGCGCAACGCATCGTTCCGGGTCGTATTTATTTCAAACCCAATCACAGAGCGTGACGTCCCAAACTCAACCGCAAGGGGTGCCACATAGCCAAGTCCGATAACGGCGATTTACTTTTTTTCATGCTCAACTCAGCCAGAATCTAGTTTTCAAACACTTGGGACGACCTTTGCTCCTGAATTTCGGGATAGTGTGCGTAACACGGGACGTTCGTAAAAAACGTGAAAACACACCCCGAAAGCAAGGCTGATCAGGATGCACGCAGCAAATGTCAGGGACCATATGTCGTAGGTCTCAAAGAGGCGTGCGATGATCGACTGTAGTGGGTTGTGGATTAGGTAAACCGCATAGGATGATGCTCCAAGCAATGCCCATAAATTAGATATTTTCAATGAGTGCCGCTGCTCAAGAAGGGCCAAACCAAGCACGACCGAAGCCAAAGCTATACCCAGAATTACGCGATGGGGGGTGTGTAGAAAAATAAACGCTACCACCCCTAAAGAACCCAAAAGCAGTGGCACCCACCATCGCGACGTCGAAATCTTACCGAACATATGTGCAGCCACCATGCCGGCTACAAATTCTAGTATTAGCGGATCAAGCACCGTCTTCATTAAAGGATTTAAGAGCGTGCCATATACACCGAACATGGCGGCGCTGAGCACCACAATGACCCACACAAGGACAATGAGCCAAAAAAATCGAGTTACGAAAAAAGTAAGGAAAAATAAGTAAAACATCATTTCGAAGGTCAAAGTCCAAGCCACTGACAGAGCGGGTGGGGAGTTCGAGGGCATCAATGTAAGTGATGTAAACCAGCCCCATGATCGATCCCCCTGAGTTAGACTAGGGAATAGTAAATAGGCAGCGATCAAAGCAAATGAGATTGGCAGATAGGGCGTGTATATCCGCCGGATGCGCTTGCTGAGAAAGCGCCGCGCTGCGTCATACCCTCTTTGGTCATTCTGGTGAATATGGAAAATTATAAAGCCACTTAAAACAAAAAAGTAGTCAACGCCATACTTCCCAAAGTCGAATAGTCCCGAATAGTCTGATGAAGTGAACGCATCGCTCGAAAGGCTTGCATGGTGAGCCACGACGGCGAGAGCAGCCAAGCCACGCCCAACTTCTAGCGTGCCTAGTTTACTTGTTACAGGTTCACCTGCAGTGTGGATTTCTGGAACTGTCATTTGCCAGCGTAATCCCGATACCACTTTACAAATTCTGAAATCCCATCGCGGAAATCAGTTTGTGGGCGATAGCCCGTCAATTCTTTCAACAAATCCGCGTTGGCCCATGTCGCGGGGACGTCGCCGGTTTGCATGCCCATGTAGTTGCGCTCGGCTTTTTGCCCAAGGCAATCTTCGATGGCATCTACAAAATCGAGCAGTCGGACTTTGTCGGAGTTGCCAATGTTGACCACGCGGTGGGGAGCCACGGGAGACAGGCTGTCACCTTCGGGGACAACACCATCGGCGGGGCGCACGGGGGGCACATCAATTAGCAGGCGGATCGCACGCACCAGATCATCGACATAGGTGAAGTCGCGGTACATGTCGCCATGGTTGTAGATGTCGATTGGGCGGCCGTCTAGGATCGCATCGACGAATTTGTAGAGCGCCAAATCTGGGCGACCCCAAGGGCCATACACAGTGAAGAACCGGAACATCGTGGTCGGCAGGTCATGGATATGCGCATAAGCGTGGCCCATGTTCTCATTGGCCTTTTTGGTGGCCGCATAGATCGTCAGCTGCGTGTCGGCTTTTTCGGTTTCAATGAACGGCATTTCGGTGTTCGCACCATAGGCCGACGACGTTGAGGCCATCAGCAAGTGCTTCACTTCCAACCGGCGCGCGGCTTCCATCACGGTGAATGTGCCGATGATGTTTGAATCCAGATAGGCGCGGGGGTTTTCCAAACTGTAGCGCACGCCCGCTTGTGCTGCGAGATGCACGATAACCTCAGGCTGAAATGCATCGGCCACAGCATCGAACGTGGCCTGATCTTCGAGCTGGCCTTCGGTTGCCGCGAAGTTCGGATTTTGCAGCAGCATCGAATGGCGACGCTGTTTCAAAGTGACGTCGTAATAATCCGACATCCCGTCATAGCCGTGCACCTGAAACCCTTCAGCCAAAAGGAGTTTGGCAAGGTGAAATCCGATAAAACCGGCGGTTCCGGTGATGAGCACTTTTGGTTTGGTCACGTTGTTTTCCGTTTTCATTTAAGTGTGAGCTCTGAGGTGTGGGACGCATCCGTTCCCAATTCAGCGTTCAAGGCGTCGATCTCTGCGCGAAGCGCCTCATATTCTTCCATTTTACGTGTCAAAAACGCGCGTGTAAGAGCGGCTTTTTTCGCCATTCCTTTTGTCGTCAAAATATACGCGTAGCGGCGCTTGTCTTTGGCCGCAGTGAAATTTCCCAACTTCACGAGTCCTTTTTCGACAAGCGCATTCAAAACGTAGTGCAACCCGCCAACGCTGACGCCTGCGGCTTTCGCCAATTCGCGCTGCGACATTTCAGGATTGTCTTGAAGCAAGCGCAGCACACGAAAATGGGTGTCTTCTTGGAGTTTGGTGCGCATAATTTTGTTCTCCAAAACTCATCAAGGGTATCCGACATCGGGATGCTTGATTGCCCAAGGTCGCGCGTATCGTTCAAATTTGAGCGATAACAACCTCCACGCAGCCGAGCAAGCTAAAAACAAGCTATACGGGGATTCTCGCTTATGCTCGAATGTAAACGATACATCAGGTCCTTATTGCGCCCTGCTTAAACGTCCTACACCTTTGTCACCAGCACCTTAACGTAGCCCCAAAAACGCGCGCTTCTGCGGGATGCCGGCTTGGGGCTAACGCCTGACCCAAGCCAAAGTCAACGCTGCAGCGATCTATGTGCACACACGCGGTGGCGGCGAATAACATCGCTAACGAGTGTTGAAACGAACAAAGCTGGCCGCAGATGTGGCCAGCTTTTTTGTTTTTGCGCTATAGTCTATTGGGTGACACGTTGGCCTGTCGAAAACCTAGTCCGCTAATTCTGAGTAGCTAAATAAATTTGAACCATGCCAACTATAGCGCCAATCACAATGGACAGAATTGCGATTGTCATTGCTGAGCGAGAACTCTGTCTGGCTTCCTCGAGTTCTTGTCTCTCAAGGAACCGGAATGTAGATTCTACTTTTAGATGAAATTTGGCCCCCCTTTGGCAGGCATCGATAATAGCGTGTGTTGTCATCCCACCTTTCTCAAGTGGCGTAAATAGTTCGCAAAATACTGCTTCCGCTCGACTTACTGTGAGGGATGTACAAGGTAAACTTTCTAAGAAATTCTGCATGTCGTCAAAGCTAACGCCTTCGTCGATACGCTCATTTCCCCAGCGCAATATCTCGTAATAGACGTTGTTATTTTTGGGCATAATTGTTCGGTACTTTCTATAGTTCGCGTTGATGGCAACATTTACTCTAATTGTTGGCACTTTCAGTTGAACACCCCAAGCTTTCTCTATCCCCAGAAAAAAAACATCGTATTTGCACTTCGGTGGTGGTGGCGAATATCCAAGCGGAAACACAAAAACCCACACCCCAGATACATCTTTTGCAAAAGCTTGATCCACATCAAGGCTCATGACCCGACTCGCGCGCATTAAGGTGCAAACGCGAACAGTCGAAAAGGCCGCTCTCATGAGCTCATCTGACAGCACACCCAAGCTATACAAAGCCCGCGAACCGATTTTTCCGCGGCGCGTGTCGGGCACATTCCGCAATCTCAAATGGATCATCATGATTCTGACACTCGGCGTGTATTACATTTCGCCTTGGTTGCGCTTTGATCGCGGGCCGAAATTGCCCGACCAAGCCATTTTGGTCGACATGGCCAACCGCCGCTTTTTCTTCTTTTGGATCGAAATCTGGCCGCATGAGTTTTACTTTATCGCCGGTCTTTTGATCATGGCGGGCTTGGGGTTGTTTTTGTTCACCTCTGCTGCTGGGCGGGTCTGGTGTGGCTATGCCTGTCCGCAGACCGTTTGGACGGATTTGTATATCTTGGTCGAACGCTGGATCGAAGGCGACCGCAACGCGCGGCTGCGTCTACATCGTCAGAAAAAGATGGATTTTCGCAAAGCCCGCTTGCGGGTGACCAAATGGGTCGTCTGGCTGTTGATCGGCCTGGCCACAGGCGGCGCTTGGGTGTTTTACTTCACAGATGCGCCGACATTGCTGCGCGATTTGCTGACAGGGCAGGCGCATCCCGTGGCCTATATGACCATGGCCGTTTTGACCGCGACGACGTTTTTCTTTGGCGGTTTTGCGCGCGAACAGATCTGTATTTACGCCTGTCCTTGGCCGCGCATTCAAGCGGCGATGATGGATGAAGACACGCTTGTGGTCGGCTATCGCCATTGGCGCGGAGAGCCGCGCGGCAAGCACCGCAAAGGCGCGGATACGTCGAATTTGGGCGATTGCATTGATTGCATGGCCTGCGTGAATGTCTGCCCTGTGGGCATTGATATTCGCGATGGGCAGCAGCTTGAATGCATCACCTGCGCGTTGTGTATTGATGCCTGTGATGAGGTCATGGACAAGATCGGCAAACCGCGTGGTTTGATCGATTACATGGCCTTAACGGATGAACCTTTGGAAGTCGCAGGGCATGCGCCGAAGCCGATTTGGAAGCACATCTTGCGCCCGCGCACGATGATGTACACAGCACTTTGGTCTGGCATTGGCTTCGCCTTGGTCTT
>NZ_JBDMZG010000085.1:0-6699 GCF_039769035.1 Pacificibacter sp. | reverse complement strand
GTTTGGCAGCTTTCACGATGGCAGCCCTGAGGCGACGCAACGTGTGCGTGAAACTAAGAAGCGCATGCACACGAAATGAGTGGCTGGAAAACACCCCAAGAAGGTCGGCGTTGATCCGGAACGCGCTAACAGGCATAGTTGGAATTTAACAGATCAGGACCGGAAGAACCGCATGTTTGGGTCGGCCTCGATCTGATCAAATAGCCAGTCAACAAACGTTTCGAGCTTTGGGTTCGGTACACGTTCTTTTTGTGTCGCCAAATACCAGCGGCCTGGCTCTGGCACCGAAATATCAAACGGTTTGGTCAACCGACCCCTTTCAAGATCACGCGAGCAAAACGGCGCCCTTGAGATGCTTATTCCGTGGTTATTCAAAACGGCTTCGCGGACAAGAGGGTAGTTATCAAAGATTGAACCAAATTTCATGGTTTTACGATCTAAGCCTGCCTTATCCAACCAACAGTCCCAGTCATCCGGCTCATTCCATGTGTTTGGGACACTCAATAACAAGAAATTTCTTAGCTCTTCGAGCAGCATTCCTTCGCTTGCGGTGTTTAGGGCCTCCGGAGCACATACTGGGAAGATATCGGTTTCGAACAAGGGACTATAGTGAAACCGTTTGTCAAATGGTGGTGCATTGAACACCCCCACATCGAAACGGTGCATATCATAATCACCTTCTTCAAAGGTAGAGACTATACGCACGCGTGTGTTCGGATTATCCTGAAGAAAATCAGCCAATCTGGGCTGGAGCCACATTGTGTTGAAACTTGCGTAGGACTGAATAAGCAATACGTCTGGTTCCTCAGGTGACTGGATACGCCGCGTGGCTTTGATAATGCCCTGAATGTGTTCGCGAACTGGCGGGTAATACTGCTCGCCAGCCGGTGTTAGCTCGACCGATCGGCTTGTGCGTTCCAGTAGTTTAACGCCGATAAATGTTTCCAATGCCTTGATCTGGTGGCTAACTGCTGCATGGGTCACACAAATCTCGTCAGCGGCTTTTCGGAAACTCTTGAGACGCGCCACCGCCTCAAAAGCGCGCATTGAAACCAGCGTGGGCATGTGGGTGGTCATAACTGCATCTCCTTGATGAAAAATACTCTATTTACCCTTTAGTAAAGTTATCCGATGACGCGCGTTAACGAAGCGAGGTTTTATGATTTTATAGCTTTTTTTGCAGGGAAATGCAATAAACGGAGTGTTATGATTGGTTAGAATTTCTTTATGATAAAAAATTTTTTTCAATTCTTCAACCTAGTGAGAAATGCCATATTGGAAAGGTAACAAGAACAAGGATTTCACCTTCATGCCACCTGGTTCACCTTCGCTAAATGCATATGGCTATCCGTTGCTGATCAAACATTTGTTGACTAAATCGAACATTGCGTCGGTCTGCCAAGAGATCGTCAGCGGTACCGATATGCGGCTAAGCTATGCTGATTTGGGCAAACGTGTGTGCCAACTTGCCAATTCTCTAAAGACTGAAGGGATACTTGAGGGCATGCGCGTTGGTGTCATGGATTGGGATACACACCGCTATCTTGAGTGTTTTTTTGCTATCCCGATGATGGGCGCAACCCTCTTTACAATAAACATCCGTCTATCTCCTGCCCAAGTTCTCTATACGATCAACCATAGCCAGTCGGACCTAATCATCGTGCACCAAGATTTTATGACGCTAATTGATGATATCAAATCGGGCTTCAATCGAGACATCATCATCTTAACGATTGGTAACGGTGAAGGGTATGAAAGGTGGATAGGCGGAGCCTCAGATAGCTTTGACTTTCCGGACTTCGATGAAAACCAAACCGCAACGCTGTTCTATACGACTGGGACCACCGGCAAACCCAAAGGGGTGAGCTATTCACATCGACAGTTGGTCCTTCACACATTGGGCTTGATCGCCGGCTTCGGCGCGTGGCCTGGGAATGCAGGATTTCATCGTGGCGACGTCTACATGCCGCTGACGCCATTGTTTCACGTCCACGGCTGGGGATTTCCATATGCAGTAACGATGCTGGGGCTGCGTCAGGTCTATCCCGGCCGATATGACCCTGCCACAATCTTAGGACTGATTGCAGCCGAAGGCGTCACCTTTTCCCATTGCGTGCCCACAGTTCTATCAATGGTGCTCGACCATCCGAACTGCACACAAATTAACCTTAGTAAATGGAAGGTTATCATTGGCGGGGCAGCTTTGCCGCGCGGATTACAGGACCGCGCTGCGGCAACAGGTATATCCTTGCATGCGGCATATGGGATGTCGGAAACCTGTCCGTTTTTGACAGTGGCCAATTTGTCCAGCGACGATCAAGAGGTGCGGGCGCAAACCGGCTTTCCCGGCCCGCTTGTCGACCTTCGTGTTGTGACTCAGGATATGAAAGACGTTCCGCATGACGGTAAAACAACAGGCGAGGTTGTTGCTCGAGCTCCCTGGTTGACACAAGGTTATCTGGACAACGCGGAAGCCTCAGATGAACTTTGGGATGGTGGGTATCTGCATACCGGGGATGTTGGGTATATCCGCGAGAATGGATCGTTGCAGATTACGGACCGCCTCAAAGATGTAATCAAGACCGGCGGCGAATGGATTTCCTCACTGGCACTGGAAAACATAGCATCTTCTTGTAGCGGCGTTGAGGAAGTCGCCGCGATCGGGCTGCCGCACGCGAAATGGGGCGAAAGGCCAGTCTTGGTTGCTCAAGCTGCAAAAGATTCCAACCCGAACCTTGTGCGCTTGAATATGATGGAAGAAATCCAGTCGCGTGTTGACGCAGGCGAGATCTCAAAATGGGCAGTTCCAGACGAGATAATCTTTGTCGACTGCCTACCTAAAACCAGCGTCGGCAAGCTCGACAAGAAACTCATGCGGAAAGATATTTTAACGCGCTCGGATTTAAAATCATGACAGACAAGCAATGCCGTATTCAGGCGCTTATACAATCCATTGTCACCTATCTGCAGGCTCACAGAGCTGCCACGCGCGGCGTTGATCTAACGTTGGGCAAGCTGGCATCCATGGACCTGTCTGAGGAGAGAATCGTTGACTTACCTCCCAAAGGAACCCGGCATGATGAGGTTCTGAATAACGCCATCGCCGGGATAGTCGCCCCTGAATTGTGCGAAATCGCAGGTTGTTTGAAAGCGGCCAAAGATGATCTGGTCTGGCGTGAGGATAACGCCCAATTTTATCCACCCGGTACCGATTTGGGAGAGGGATACACAAAGTGCAACCTGCATACTTTGCTGATCGGAGCCAACGCATGTGGGTTCCATCATCCTGATTTCAGCCTTGGTATTTTTATGCTGGGTCCGCGAACATTGTATCGGGATCATAATCATGATGCACCAGAACTTTATCTGAACCTGTCCGAAAGATCTGGTTGGCGTTTTGGTACCCGCGATTGGCAGGATTATTCGGCTGGATCACTTATTTGGAACAAAGCGGGCGATCCCCACGCTACCCGCGTCTATGACCAGCCTTTCATCTCGATCTTTGTATGGCTTGAGAACGTGAATTCACCCTGCAATGTTATTCATTTCGACGACTGGATAGAAGTCGAACAAGATCTTGCCAAAGAGCAAAACAATTGATGTTTTGATCAATAATACAACCATTTTTACTCAAGAAAGTGTCAGATATGCAGATGCAGCTACCAGTATTTAAGTTTAAGAATATAATTGTCGAAGCAGACACAAATATCGCTATTATTAGCCTCAATCGGGCACAAAAGCGGAACGCACTTAATATCGAAACTATAGAAGAACTGATTTCATTTTTTTCAGAACTTCCCAATCTTGGCGTCAAGGCTGTTGTGTTACGAGCAGAAGGAGAGCATTTCTCTGCAGGTCTAGATTTGATTGAACACCAAAAAGAGCAACGCTCTGCTTCAGAATTTATGCAAATATGCCTTCGTTGGCATGAAGCATTCAACAAGATTGAATATGGCGGGATACCTGTCATTGCAGCATTGAAAGGTGCGACCGTTGGTGGTGGCCTTGAATTGGCTTCGGCCGCGCATATTCGAGTGGCTGACCAAACTACATATTTTGCCTTGCCAGAAGGGCAGCGTGGCCTATTTACAGGCGGTGGGGCAACCATTCGGGTTTCCGATCTTATTGGCCGGGCACGCATGATTGACATGATGCTGACAGGGCGCACCTATAAAGCCAATGAAGCGTTAAGGGTCGGTCTTTGCCAGTACCTTGTCGAGAATAATAGCGATACCAAAGCAATCAAAATTGCAAAAGCCGCTACAAAAATACCCTCACTTTCAAACTTCGCAATCTGCTCAACGATTTCTCATACGCGAAACATGTCTGCTCTTGATGCATCCTATATGGAAGCTTTTGTCGCTGGAGTCGTCAATACACAACCAGAAGCAAATGATAGGTTAATAGCCTTTGCTGATAAAACTGCAGCACGCGTGAGGGCTGACTGATATGAGCGAAAATACAGCTATAACTCATTACCAAATTGTTGATGGCATTGCGACAATAACAATGACGTCAAAGCCGATCAATGCACTCGATTTAACCATGCGTAGAACACTAACTGAACACTTACAAAGTGCGGATGGTGATGATCATGTAAAAGCTATTGTTATTACGTCAAATCTGCCACTCTTTTGCGGAGGAGCTGATATTGTAGAGTTCCAAACTGAGCGCTTGTGGGAAAAGCCCGATCTGCCAGACCTGTGTGTAACGATTGAGACCAGCAAGAAACCAATTATCGCCGCGATAGCAGGTCCCGCGATGGGAGGTGCTCTAGAAATCGCACTTGCGTGTGATTACCGTGTAGCCACGCCGGATGCATTGATGGGGCTACCCGAAATCAAGCTAGGACTGCTTCCAGGTGCGGGGGGCACACAAAGACTACCTCGGATAGTTGGGCTGGAAGTGGCCTCGGAGATGATCCTTTTGGGAGATCCCGTGAAAGGTAAATACGCCTCGTCTTGTGGGCTGGTTGATGCGTTGTTTGAGAATGACCCAGATTTTTACAAGCATGTTTTGGACTTTGCCAGCCGAGTTAGTCATGAAAGCGGTTCGAAACGCAGTTGCGCGGATATGACCGTCACACACCCCGATCCAAAGGGTTATCTCGCGGGTTTCCGAGACCAGATAGCGCACAGGTCCAAAAACCTTGTTGCCCCTGAACGATGCTTGGTATCCATTGAGGCCGCGTGCGAATTGCCGTTGGCCGAGGGATTGGCACAAGAGAAGGCAGGTTTCGCTGAACTGCTCGACACACCTCAATCACGCGCCGGGCGGCATCTGTTCTTTGCGGAGCGTGAATGCAACAAGGTTCCGGGCGTTACCCGTGCGGACCAACCACGTGATATTAAATCGGTCGCCGTGATTGGTGCCGGAACAATGGGACGCGGCATTGCCATCGCCTTTCTGCAGGCGGGGTATCCGGTCACGCTTCTTGAAACGACGCAAGGCGCGCTGGAGCAGGGGCTGGAAAAGGTCCGGGAGCATTTCCAGCGTGCGGCTCAAAAAGGGCGGCTCAGTTTCGATCGGGCAGAGACAATCGCCGCCAACGCCACCGGGACGCTCAGCTACGGCGACCTTGTAGAGGCCGACCTGATCATTGAAGCGGCGTTTGAAAGCATGAATGTCAAACGCCAGATTTTCGAAGCGTTAGACCGGCACGCTAAACCTGGCGCGATACTGGCCTCAAACACATCGACATTGGATCTTGATGAAATCGCCGCAGTCACGTCACGTCCGGAGGATGTGATTGGCCTCCATTTCTTTAGCCCGGCCAACGTCATGCGCTTGCTGGAGGTGGTGCGGGGCGCCAAGACCGCTCCCGATGTCATTGCAACGGCAATCACGGTCGCAAAGAAGATCCGAAAGCTCTCTGTCACGGTTGGCGTGTGCTACGGCTTTGTTGGAAACCGGATGCTGGAACCATACTTCCGCGAAGGATCCCGTCTGCTTCTAGAGGGGGCGACGCCAAAACAGGTGGATGATGTCCTTGAGACCTTTGGCATGGCCATGGGTATTCACGCGATGGCAGATCTGGCTGGGGTCGATGTGGGCGCCCGCGTGCGTCAGGAACGGCGTAGTGAAATCGCGCATGACCCGACATACCAGGCTGTGCAGGACAAGTTGTTTGAACTAGGCCGACTGGGTCAGAAAACCGGGCGAGGAAGCTATGTCTACGAGGGGCGGACACGGGTCGAAGACCCAGAGATTGTTCAAATCAGTGCCCATTTGGCGGACTTGCATGGCGTGAAGCGCAGGGAAATCAGTGATCAGGAAATCCTTGAGCGTTGTCTGTTCCCCCTGATCAACGAGGGCTTATTGATCCTTGGAGAGGAAATTGCAACGCGCCCAGGTGATTGCGACCTGATCTGGGTCAATGGCTATGGCTTCCCAAACTGGCGCGGCGGCCCAATGCACTATGCTGACGAGATTGGATTAAGTCAGATTTTGGAACGCATGACCCACTATCGGCAGTCGCTAGGTGCCTATGGTGAGATGTGGTTCACGCCTGCGCCTTTGCTGGAACAACTTGCAACCTCGGGTGTGACACTTGCCGCACATTTTGATGCCAAAAAGGAAAAATCATGAGAGAAGCCGTTATCGTCTCAACCGCACGAACTCCTATTGGGGTTGCCTTCAAAGGTGCGCTAAATAACATCAAATCCCCTACCATGATGGGGCACGCCATGCAGCACGCGG
>NZ_JBDMZG010000084.1:0-19321 GCF_039769035.1 Pacificibacter sp. | reverse complement strand
TGTAATAAAACCACACAGATGGAGGCTTTGTTTCAGCAATGGCGACGCAGTTTATAAAAAAAATTCTAAGTTCAACGACGGTATTGGCGTTTTGCTTCTCTGGCACCATGGCGTTTGCCGAGCCAAAGCATGGCATAGCTATGTATGGAGAGCCTGATCTACCACCAGATTTTGTGTCCCTACCATATGCTAATCCAAATGCCCCGAAAGGCGGCAAAATTATATCTGGTGAAGGCGGCACCTTCGACAGCTTGAACCCATTTATTCAAAAAGGCTCTGTTCCGTGGCAACTAAGATTTGTGATGGCAGAAAGCCTTATGGGCCGTTCTTACGGCGAACCTTTCACACTTTACGGCGTTTTGGCCGAAACAATTGAGGTTGGACCGAATCGCGAGTGGGCCGAATTTACACTGCGCGAGGGTGCAAAATTTTCCGACGGCACGCCTGTGACCGTTGAAGACGTGATGTGGTCTTATGAGAAACTCGGGACAGAAGGTCACGGGCGCTATGCGTCAATGTGGAAACAGATCGAAACGCTTGAACAAACCGGTCCTAACTCAGTCAAATTTACCTTCAACAACGACAACCGCGAACTTGCTTTGCTGGTCGGTATGCGGCCCATTTTGAAAAAGGCCCAGTGGGAAGGCAAAGACTTTACGCAGTCCGGTTTTGACCAAATCCCAATTGGTTCATCCCCTTATGTGATCTCTGATTTCAAGCCAGGAAGCTTTGTCGAATTCACCCGCAATCCTGACTATTGGGGCAAGGACGTTCCCTTTATGCGCGGTCAGGCAAACCTTGACACCATTCGTTGGGAATTCTTCGCTGACTCCAGCCTTGTGATCGAAGCCTTCAAGGCTGGCGAGTTGAACACACACCGTGAGTTCAACGTGCAAACATGGGATGATCAATACAATTTCCCTGCGATTGAGCGCGGCGATGTGATCAAGTCCATTATTCCACATCAGCGCCCGTCCGGCATGACTGGGTTTGCGATGAACACCCGCCTGCCCCAGCTGCAAGATTGGCGCGTGCGTCAGGCGCTTATCGAAGCGTTTAACTTTGAATACATCAACGAAGTCCAAACCAGTTCGCAACAATCACGGATCACCTCTTACTATTCCAACTCCGTGTTGGGGATGAAAGAAGGTGCCGCAACGGGCAAAGTCGCCGAATTGCTTGCGCCGTTCGCGGATGAATTGTTGCCGGGCGCTTTGGAAGGCTATGAGTTTCCGCAAACTAACGGCACGCAAAACGACCGTAAATCCACACGCCGCGCGCTTGGGTTGTTTGAAGAGGCTGGCTGGACTGTGCAAGACGGTGTGATGAAAAACGGGGACGGCACGTCGTTCACCTTTGAGATCTTGCTGCAAGTTGGTGACGATGAAAACCAATCGATTATCGACACCTATGTGACAGCGCTCGGACAACTTGGCATCACGCCAACTGTCACCGTCGTAGATCGGCCGCAATATCGTGAGCGCTCGGATCGGTTTGACTTTGGCATGACCAACTTCCGTCGCGGACTATCGCTGTCACCTGGCAACGAGCAAAAAGGATACTGGGGCTCAGAAGCCGCCACCACCGAAGGATCACGCAATATCATCGGCATTCAATCCAAAGCGGTTGATACGTTGATCGATACCATGCTGTCTTCAGCCTCTAAGGACGACTTTTTGGCGGCAACGCATGCATTGGACCGCGCTCTAACCTCTGGACGCTATGTGATCCCGATTTATCAGTGGAATATTTCTCGAGTTGCTCACGCAAAAGAGCTAAAGTATCCTGAAACCCTGCCAATCTATGGAGACTGGATTGGGTGGCAACCTGATGTTTGGTACTGGGAAGACAAATGAAAACGATCCTCGCTTTGATTTTTATGGCCACTTTGGCTTCGTGCAGCACTGTTGAAGGCGTTGGTGAAGATATCACCGGCGCGTCACGCACTGTCCAAGGCTGGCTGTGAGTGAGCAGATTTGTAATTTGCATTGTGCTCTGCGCCGCAGTCTCTGGCTGCGGCGTTGCGCGTATCGGGGTTAAAACTGGCGCGAAAGTCAGCAAAGCCGCCGGAAAAATGACAGCCAACGTCATCAATTGATTTTGCACAGCGGTAACGTCACACAAGCGTTACAAACCAAAAGTAAGTGCATTGCATGAATATATTAGTCCTGTGCACGGGCAACTCAGCCCGCTCCATCTTGCTCGAATCCGAGTTGAACGTCGCCTCAAACGGACGGATCACCGCCTATTCTGCGGGATCCAATCCATCTGGAAAGGTTCACCCACAATCGATCACGCTTCTCTCAGCGCTCGGGCGCGACATGTCTGATGCAAGATCGAAAAGCTGGAATGAATTCGAAGGCGACGACGCACCGGTCATGGATGCGGTGATCACAGTTTGCGGTTCCGCCGCTGCTGAAGCCTGCCCTTATTGGCCAGGTGCACCGGTTCAAAGCCATTGGGGCGTTGAAGATCCAGCGGCGGCGGCCCCCGAGGATTGGACAGGCGCTTTTGACACGGCCTATGACATCTTGTCCCGCCGCGCTGCGGCCCTTATCAACTTGCCGATTGAAACACTGGATGCGGCCACGCTGAAAGTGGAACTGGATCGGATTGGATTGGAAAACTTCCATGACCCCTAGCATTTCAACACGCCTTTGGGCCGAATGCGTCGGCACCGCCTTTTTGCTCATCGGCGTTGTCGGCTCTGGCATCATGGCTGAAGCGCTTTCGGGCGGGAACACCGGCGTGGCACTTTTGGCCAATGCCATCGCCACCGGCGCAATGTTGTACATGTTGATCACCACGCTTGGTCCGGTCTCTGGTGCGCATTTCAATCCCGTCGTCACGATGGCTTTCACAATCCGCGGAGAACACGCAGTGAAGGACGCGGCGCCTTATATTGGCGCACAAATCGTCGGCGGCGTTTTGGGCGTCTTTATCTCGCATTTGATGTTTGATCTCGACGTTTTCCAACTGTCGACAACAGCACGCACTGGAACCGGCCAATGGATTGCCGAGATCGTCGCGACCTTTGGATTGATATTTACAATTTTGGGCGGCCTGAGACATCGCCCCGACACCGTGCCGACCTTGGTGGCACTTTACATCACTGGGGCGTATTGGTTCACGGCCTCAACCAGCTTTGCCAACCCTGCTGTGACCATCGCGCGCAGCTTGACCGATACTTTTGCAGGCATCACACCGGCCCACGTGCCGATGTTCATCGCTGCCCAGATCATTGGCGCATTGCTGATGGTGTTTGTTGGCGCGAAGATTTTCAAGCACTGACCCCAAGACAAAAGAAAACCCCCGAGTGCTGTTTGTCGCACTTTTCGGGGGTTCTTTGGGACCAAGCGCCAGTCGTCTTGGGAGGCTTCTGCTCGAGGGGTATCTTGCTAGGTCCTATTCAAAATCTGGTCAGGTTATTTCACGGCGTCTGACGTGCCCATCAGGTACTCGACTTTGCTCAACTCGCCGGTCAGTGGCGTGCCTACTGGCAACCAATCCAACGCACCAGCCGCGATCACCAAAGATGCAATAGCACCCAACACAAGCGTCACGACGGGCAAGCGAAAGCGCTGCACCAATTGTGATGTCTCGATGAAGCCAACTGCGCGGCCTTGGTACGTGGTAAAGGAGCGGTCAGAATAGAAAGCCATGATCGAATTCCTCGTGAAAACGTGTGATGTGCTCAATTAAATCACAAACCAGGCACCGCGTCACGCCGGCCACGCTGTAACAAAATTTCCGCAATTTTAGGTATCAAAATCCATACAAAACAGGAACAAACCAAGAATATATGGAAGTTTGCAAAGTTGCAAACTCCGCAAATTACTAGATATAGGTCAACGAGAACATCCATTGTGGCGAAAAATGTGAGCAGGAAGAATATTTTCCTTTTTGTGAATTTTGCTTTCAATTTGCCGCAAATGCGCTAGCTATGCCGAAACAATGATTAAACGCGCTCAACGCCATCGGACAAAAACCACATGATCAAACTCGACATCTTTTCAGACCCAATTTGCCCTTGGTGCTACATCGGAAAAACCCGCCTTGAAGCCGCACTTGAGCAACGCCCAGACCACCCTTTCGTCGTCGAATGGCACCCGTACCAATTGAACCCTGACATGCCGAAATCCGGAATGGATCGACGCGCATATTTGGAAGGCAAATTTGGCGGCACCGAAGGCGCGAAAACCGCCTACCGCCCTGTCGTAGAAACCCTGTCACAAGAATTGCCCGACGCAGATTTGGCCAAAATCCAACGGACACCCAATACGCTCGATGCGCACCGCCTCATCCATTGGGCTGGTTTGGAAGCAAAACAAACGCTGACCGTTGGCGCCCTGTTCGACGCTTACTTTGTTGAGGGTCGTGATATCAGTGATCACGAAGTTCTGGCGGACATCGCAGATTCAATTGGCATGGATGCCGCAGTCATTTTACGCCTTTTAGGAACTGACGAAGACATCGAGCTTATTGAAAGCCGTGACGCCCACGCGCGCGAACGCGGCATCAACGCAGTGCCGATGTTTGTCATTGCCCAACAACATGCGGTATCAGGCGCGCAAAACAGCGATCTTTGGCTTAATGTAATTGACGAGCTGACAGCGCGCGCCGAAAAGACACAACATTGAGCGTCGATCTCGCGATAGGGCTTTTGGCCTGCTTGGGTTGGGCTGCGATTTTGCTTCACGCGCATTTCAACCCCTCAAGGCGCATCTGGCCGCCACGGCACCCAACATGGTTCACCGTCGTTTGGGCATGGGGATTGACCACCCTAATTTACGTATCAATTGTGCGCTTGGGCGATTGGGAAACCGCCAAACAATCCCTGCCCCCATTTGTACATATTTTTGGCCTCGTTTTGGCAATCGCAGGATCGCTCTATCACAGCTGGGCAACCTCAGCACTTGGGCTAAAAGCAACTTCTGGCTGGCCTGAAGGCGGCTCCTATCCAGTCGCACGATGCACAAAAGGCCCTTACAAACATGTGACGCATCCTCAATATATCGGCCAAAGCCTCTCATTCGTAGGACTTGCTATTGTGGGCGGGTCACTCACTGGGTCACTGGTCGCCGCAGTCGGATGCGCAACTTTGGCGCTCGCATCTTACATAGAGCACCAACATCTCGCTTAGAACCTTCGGACTTTAGTACTATCCCGATACGATCTTGGCGTTTTTGGCCAAGTCTTGAGCGATAGAATAAGCCCCTTTGATCTTGTCGCTGTCGCGCTTCCAATCGCGCCGCACAATGATCTTGTTGTCTTTAACCTTCGCGAGCCCCTTTTGCGCTTGGATAAAGGTCACCAAACCAACGGGACTTGCGTATTTGTCATTGTGGAATTGGATGGTCACACCTTTTGGCCCACCATCAAGTCGCGCAATACCGGCTTCACGACATTTTTCTTTGATACGCACGATGACCAGCAACGTATTGACTTCCTTCGGAAGTTTCCCAAATCGGTCGATCAACTCAGCCGCAAAGCCTTCGAGTTCAACTTTTGTGCGCAAGCCAGACAAGCGACGATACAGACCCAAACGCACATCTAAATCAGGCACATATGTATCAGGAATTAACACAGGCACGCCCAGATTGATTTGCGGCGCCCATTGCCCATCGTCGTCGAAGCTGACTGCCTCGTCACCGGATTTGATCTTGGCAATCGCCTCTTCCAACAGGTTTTGATACAGTTCGAAACCAACTTCTTTAACTTGACCGGACTGCTCTTCGCCCACCAAATTGCCTGCACCACGAATATCTAGATCTTGCGACGCGAGTGTAAAGCCGGCCCCCAACGTGTCGAGGCTGCCCAAAACGCGCAGACGTTTTTCGGCCGTGACTGTCAGCGGCGCGCGCGGCTTGGTGGTCAAATACGCATAAGCACGGGTCTTCGCACGCCCCACACGACCACGAATTTGGTACAGCTGCGCCAAACCAAACATATCCGCACGGTGAATAATCATAGTGTTGGCCGTCGGAATATCGATGCCACTTTCGATGATCGTCGTCGCAAGCAAAACGTCGTATTTGCCGTCATAAAACGCGTTCATCCGATCATCCAACTCCCCAGCAGCAAGCTGTCCGTGACCGACAACAAAGCTGACTTCCGGAACTTCGTTGCGCAAAAACTCTTCGATTTCGGGGATGTCTTTGATCCGCGGCACCACAAAAAACGACTGTCCGCCACGGTAATGTTCGCGCAAAAGCGCTTCTCGCAAAGTGACAGTATCGAACTCGGACACATAAGTTCTGATCGACAAGCGATCCACGGGTGGCGTGCCAATGATCGACAAGTCGCGCACACCGGTCAGTGACATTTGCAACGTCCGAGGGATCGGTGTCGCAGACAGAGTCAACACATGAATGTTTGATTTCAATGACTTAAGGCGTTCTTTGTGCGTAACGCCAAAGCGTTGTTCTTCATCGACAATCATCAAACCGATATTATGAAAACGCACGTTTTTGGCCAAAAGCGCATGCGTGCCGACCACGATATCGACCTCGCCCGAGGCCAAACCTTCACGCGTCAGTGCCATTTCTTTCGTCGACACAAACCGCGACATAGGGCGCACATTGATGGGGAATCCACGGAAGCGCTCAGCAAAAGAACGATAGTGCTGGCGCGCCAAAAGCGTCGTCGGTGCAATCATTGCCACTTGAACGCCACACATCGCGGCGATGAACGCCGCGCGCATCGCGACTTCGGTTTTGCCAAAACCAACATCGCCGCAAATAAGGCGATCCATAGGACGCCCTGCTTCGAAATCGTCCAGAACATCTTCGATCGCGCGCAGCTGATCTTCGGTTTCTGAATATGGAAAACGCGCACAAAAGGCTTCCCACATGTCATCAGGCGGCAACATGATCGGCGCTTTGCGCAAGTGACGTTCTGCCGCAATGCGAATAAGCTTTTCCGCCACCTCACGGATGCGTTCTTTCATCCTTGATTTTTTGGCTTGCCACGCACCACCGCCGAGCTTGTCGAGCATGCCCTCGTCATGGCCATACCGGCTTAAAAGCTCAATGTTTTCAACGGGTAAATAAAGGCGGTCTCCGCCCGCATATTCCAGCAACAAACACTCATGCGCGGCACCTAAGGCCGAAACAACCTCAAGCCCTTTGTATATGCCGACGCCATGTTCGACATGCACGATCAAGTCGCCAGCCGACATGCTGGAGTGCTCAGTTAGAAAGTTTTCAGCGCGTTTTTTGCGACTTGGACGCCGAATAAGCCGATCCCCCAAAACGTCTTGTTCTGAAATAACGGTGATGTGCCCCGTCTCTGTCTTGGCCTCAAACCCTTCATCAAGGGGCCAAATCGCTAAATAGACGCCGCCAATTCCTTCAGGCACATCGCGCCAATCGCCAATTTCAACGGCGCCATTGATATCTTGGTCTTGCAGAAGCGTGGAAATGCGATCACGCGCGCCTTCGGACCAAGAGGCAACAACCACCTGACCGCTTTTACGCTTTTCATTAATATGAACCGCTAAACTCTCAAAAAGGTTCACATTTTCGAGTTGACGTTCTGGTGAAAAGTTCCGCCCAATCGCGCCACCCGCATCGATGACACCAAGCCCCGTAGGCTGGGCCAACGCATGAAAATGCAGCACGCGGCGGCCTTCAATCTCGCGCTCCCAAGCAGCATCATCCAAATACAAAAGCTCTGGCGGACAGGGCTTGTAAACACTGTCCATTCGACCTTTGGCCTTTAGGGCCTCGGCGCGGTTTTCGTATTGATCTTGAATACCTTCCCAACGTGAAAGTCGCGCTGCAGTAGATTGATCATCAAGGGAAATTGTAGCTTTGGGGATATAGTCAAACAGCGTTTCAAGGCGCTCATGAAAATATGGCATCCAGTGCTCTAGACCAGCGTGCTTTTTACCTGCAGATACCGCCTCATACACCGGATCGTCCGATCCTGCGGAGCCAAATTCAATACGATAATTCTGTCGAAACCGCGTGATCGCCGCCTCGTCCAAAATAACCTCAGACACAGGCGTGAACGTCACTTCTTTCAGGCTCGAAGTGGTCCGCTGGCTTGCTGGATCAAACCTACGTAAGCCATCCAGTTCGTCGCCGAAAAAGTCGAGACGCACAGGCAGTTCCTGACCTGGTGCATAAACATCAATGATCCCGCCGCGAATGGCATAATCGCCCGGCTCAACCACAGTTGGCGCTTGCGTAAAGCCCATTCGCACCAAAAAGGCGCGTAAATTGGATTCATTAATGCGCTCACCCACACGCGCGGTAAATGCAGCCTCATTTAAGGTGGTGCGTGCAGGAATACGTTGGGTCGCCGCAGACAAAGTTGTCAACAATATGAAACGCTTGGGAACCGCGCCATGCGCCAAAGCGGCCAATGTGGCCATACGATGCGCAGAAATATCAGAGTTCGGCGACATCCGATCAAAGGGCAAACAATCCCACGCCGGAAAGTCGAAAACAGGCAAATCTGGTGCAAAAAACTTGAGAGCGACACGCAGTGCCGCCAGCCGTTTGTCGTCGCGCGCAACATGAATCACGGGTGCGTCAGATTTGGCGATTTCGCGCGCCAACAAATACGCGTCAAAGCCTTCTGGCGCGCCGCCAACTTGAATGTGGGTGCTGCTGCTCATTGAAATTCTCGCCTAAATGCCTGCTGAGATGTTTTGGTACATGCCCCAAAGCGCCGTCGCAAAAACGGACACCATCGCAAAGATTTGCACGATAATCTTGTGACGCTTAAAAAGCGCATACAATGCTTCACCAGACGGCGCATCACGGCGAATGATCATCGCGGTATTGATATTGAGTAGCACTACAAAACTTATAGGAAAAGCGATCAAAAAGCTGGCTTGAGCAAACTCAAAGCCAAAAAATACTGCCAAGACGAACAGCACCGACAAAACCGACGTCCACAATGCAAACAAGATCAGTTCCGCTAAGAGAGGCAAACTGAACATGCGTCTGACATTGATGCCAACCCATGCTTCAAAATCGGCTAAGGTTTCGCCCCCCTTTTGGGTTGCCAGATAAGCAAAGCCAAAAGGCACGCCAACAACTTGATATGATGCGGCCGTCCATGCACACGCCAAAACCAACCAGTACCAAATGCTGGAAAATGAGCGAATATCAATCCACTCGAATATTGTTTGATACAGGCTCAAAACGGTAATTCTTTCTGATACTATGACGCATTGTGATCACTGATTGGACTTTATGCTGCGCGCGAACAGATTCCCACCCTTGATGAGCAGTAAAATCCATGTCACCTGATAGACTACAATTTGTGCCTCGACAGTCGCGAAAGGACACTCCATGGCAAAAACGATTGCACCATACCCAGCCACGCGGCTGCGCCGCACGCGCAAGATGGCAGCTCTACGCGGTTTGGTCCGTGAAAACGCGCTTGAGGTTGATGATTTGATCTGGCCTGTCTTTGTGCAAGACGGGGAAAACAAACGTACTGCCATTCCTTCCATGCCTGGCGTGGACCGGCTTTCGATCGACTTGCTGGTTCAAGCTGCCACCGAAGCCTACGACCTTGGAATTCCCGCGATTTGCCTTTTCCCTTACATCGAACAAGACCTTAAGACCGAAGATTGCGCTGGAGCCTGGGACCCAAACAACCTTGTGAACCGCGCCATTCGCGCCATCAAAGCAGCCGTTCCCGAGCTTGCTATTATGACCGATGTGGCGTTGGATCCCTACAATATAAACGGGCACGACGGCTTTGTTGTCGACGGTGAAATTGTCAACGATTTGACTGTTGAGGCGTTGGTGAAAATGGCCGTCGCACAGGCCGAGGCTGGCGCAGACATAATCGGTCCGTCGGATATGATGGATGGGCGCATCGGCGCCATTCGTCAGGCGCTTGAAGCCGCGAACCACACCAACGTGACCATTATGTCGTATTCTGCCAAATATGCTTCGGCATTTTACGGCCCGTTCCGCGATGCGGTTGGCGCAACTGGCGCGCTGAAAGGCGACAAGAAAACCTATCAGATGGACCCCGCCAACACTGACGAAGCGTTGCGCTTGATCGAACGCGATTTATCCGAGGGCGCAGATATGGTGATGGTCAAACCTGGGATGCCCTATTTGGACATCTGTAGATCGGTTAAGGACCAATTTGGCGTGCCGACATTTGCCTATCAAGTGTCTGGTGAATACGCGATGATTGCTGCAGCAGCGCAAAATGGTTGGATCGATCGTGAAAAAGCGATGCTTGAAAGTCTGATGTGCTTCAAACGGGCGGGTTGTAACGGGATATTGACGTATTTCGCGCCAGACGTCGCGCGGTTGTTGGCGAAATAAACGCAAACAGGCCTTAGACAAGGCCAAATTGTTTCAAATTTTCGCCGATTTCGCCCGTTTTGCAGGTTAGGCAATGACAAACCCTGTAGGGCCATAGTATCGTATATCCAAAGAGGCCAAAGAGCCTCGTTCATGAGGAATTGCGCCATCCCGGCGCTTAAACAAAAGGCAGTCCAATGACCAAATCAATGGCATTCACAGGCAAACAGGCAACATCCAAATCAAACCGCCGCACATTCATGATAGGCCTCGGCGCGACAGGTCTTTTGTCGGCTTGTGGCAACGGTGTACAGGGCCAAGGCGGTGAACGCATTGATGCCCGCGCAGATGCATCACTCAACTATTTGTTCGAGACATTTCCAAACACGCAGGACATCCGCGACAAATCTGTCGGCATGTTGGTCATGCCATTGGTGACCGAAGCAGGATTTGGCCTTGGTGGTTCTTATGGACGTGGCGCATTGCGCGTGAACGGGGCGACAGTGGATTACTACTCCGCAGCGCAGGCTTCGTTTGGATTGCAAATTGGTGCGCAACAATACGCACATGTTCTATTTTTCATGACAGATAACGCGTTGCAAACCTTTAGAACCTCTTTGGGATGGGCCGCAGGCGCTGACATTGAGTACGCGCTCAGAGAGCAAGGTGGCAATATTTCGGCAGAAACCACCACATCACTGTCGCCCGTCATTGCGGTGGTCTTTGGTCAAGCTGGCTTGATTGCGGGTGCGACTGTTGAAGGCACAAAGTACACGCGCATAATCCCATAGGGATTATTTACACATAAAACAAAATCTTAATGTGAAAAGTTAAAGCATGACTTGAAGAGATAGGCCCTAGGGAACGGTCTCTTCAAGCACGCCGTCCATGCTCATTTGCGCGTAAAGCAACCCCTCGCGCAGACCACGATCCGCGACAGACAAGCGATCCGTCGGCCACAAACGCAGCAATGCCTGTAAAATTGCAGACCCAGACATGATCAGCTCTTGGCGATCGCGACCAATACGTGGATCGCGCCGCCGCCCCTCAGGTCCAAGATTGAGATATTCACGAATAACACGGTCAATCTGTTCCGAGGTCATGCGCAGACCATCAACCTTATTGCGATCATACCGGCGCAATCCCAAATGAGACGCCGCCACAGTGGTCACGGTGCCGGATGTTCCGATAATCTGAAATCCCTCGCGGCAGGCCTCATTCGCATAAGGCGCGAAATCTGCGAGTTTTTCCTCAAACAGCCACGACATCAATGCAAAGCGCGCAGAGTCATCTTCGACGTCTTGGAACTGATCTTTCAACGTCGCAACGCCGAGCGGAACAGAAATCCAGTCCACCACTTTCGCATGCGGAAATGGGCTGTCAGTGTTTTGAAATCCGCGGTGCAGTCGCATAATCGCACGCGGGCGCTCAACCGGTGGCACAGACGACAGATCGATCCAAACCAATTCGGTCGACCCCCCGCCAATATCAACAACCAAAAGCTGCTCGGTCTTGGTCGACACCAAAGGCGCGCAAGAAATCACGGCAAGGCGCGCTTCTTCTTCGGTTTTGATGATTTCCAAATCAATGCCAACTTCGCGACGCACAGCGCGCAAGAAGTCACGCGAATTGCGGGCTCGACGACAGGCTTCTGTCGCGACGAGTCGCATGCTTTTCACGTCGTGTTTTTCAAGCTTTTTGCGACACACTTTTAGCGCTTGAATGGTGCGCGAAATCGACGACCTAGACAAACGCCCAGTGCGTTCCAGACCCGCGCCAAGCTGGACGGATTTGGAAAAACTATCCACCACATGAAACTGACTGCCCTTCGGTTGGGCAATCAACATGCGGCACGAATTTGTGCCGAGGTCCAGCGCCGCATAAAGTTGCGCAGGATCGACTGTTGCAGGTGCGAGAGGCTCGACCGCTTTGGGGAACGCGACCGCACCAGTGGGACGCTTGGGCGCCATATCACACGCCCTCCATTTTGAGTTAAATTGACCTTACGCGCAAAATTGGAGGGGCTGCAAGCCTTGTAAGCACCAGAAGTTATCACGTTTTTGGTGATCGTGGCGCTACAGCGTGTCTTTCATTCATAACCTTCTTGAGAATTTTTCCAAAGACTTGGGGAAACACAGGTCTGGCGTAGCGATGCCCTTTTCTTTAAGCCCTAGTTCAAATGTATTTCTTAGCTTGAGGCCCCTCATGTCTGAACTGACAATCATCTATTGGCGTGACATTCCTGCACAGGTCCGTGTGGGCCGAGGCCGCAAAGCCGCCCGCGCCGTTTTGCCCGAACGCTTTGAGCAAGCCATCGACCGTGTTGCAATGCGCATCGGCGCCACAGATGGCGATGCCTACATGGCCGAATGGCGTGATGTGGCTGGAGGTGCAGTCGAAGGCGATCTTCAAGCCGCAGCCGACGAAAAAGCCGCAGAATTGGACGCGGCCTTTGACAAAGAGACACTCAAAGCCATCATAGACAACGACGGCGTGGCACCTGCCGCATAGCGCCCACAGAACAACTTGGCCCGACCACGCGGCCAAAACCCCCTTATAAGGACGACCCAAATGACCCGCACAGTGATCGAAAGCAAAACAAAAACCGTTGTGATCGGCTTTGACGAGCCGTTTTGCGTCATCGGCGAACGTATCAATCCAACTGGGCGCAAAAAGCTAGCGGCTGAATTGGAGCTTGGCGATTTTTCCACCGTGGAAAAAGATGCGCTGGAACAAGTGCTGTGCGGCGCGAATATTTTGGACATCAATTCTGGCGCTGTGTTTTCCAACAAAATGGCCGAAGACCCCCGTTATGCCGACAACAACTTTGTTGAGCCGCCCTTGATGCGCGAATTGATCTCGCGCGTTCAGGCCATCGTGGATGTGCCTTTGTGCATCGACAGCTCTGTGCCCGCCGCTTTGGAAGCGGGGCTTGAAGCCTCAGAGGGGCGCCCATTGTTGAATTCGGTGACCGGCGAAGAAGAGCGCCTGGAACTGGTTTTGCCTTTGGTGAAGAAATACAACGTTCCTGTTGTGGCAATTTCCAACGATGACACGGGCATTTCTGAAGACCCAGATGTGCGCTTTGCTGTGGCCAAGAAGATCGTCGAACGAGCGGCTGATTTCGGCATTCCTGCCCATGACATCGTGGTCGATCCGCTTGTAATGCCCATCGGTGCGATGCGCACAGCTGGCCAACAGGTGTTCACTTTGGTGCGTCGCCTGCGCGAAGAGCTTGGCGTTAACACCACCTGTGGCGCCTCAAACGTCTCATTTGGTCTGCCTAACCGTCACGGCATCAACGCTGCGTTCTTGCCTATGGCCATTGGCGCGGGCATGACCTCTGCGATTATGAACCCTGTGCGGATGCAGGAAATGGAAGCCATTCGCGCGACCAACCTGTTGATGAACCACGACCCAGACGGCACGCAGTGGATTGCGTTCAGCCGGATTATGGATTCTGTTGCGGCGGGTGCGTCTTTTGTGGATGCGGCTAAAGAGGCAGCTTCAGGTGGTGGCGCAGGTGGCGGACGTCGCGGTGGCGGGCGTCGTCGTCGCGGTTAACATACATCAATTGAGGACAGCCAAATGACGCGTTTAATCGCCCTAAACAAACCTTTCGATGTGCTGTCGCAATTCACCGACAAAGGGCTTGAGGGCACCAAGCGCGCCACCTTGTCTGACTACGTCAAAGTACCCAGCGTTTACCCCGCTGGGCGGCTGGATCGGGACTCTGAAGGGTTGCTGTTGCTTACCGATGACGGCGCATTGCAGGCGAAGATTTCGAACCCGAAAAACAAGATGCCCAAAACCTATATCGCGCAGGTTGAAGGCGAGATTTCGGATGAAGCCATCGATCACCTGCGCCGTGGCATTGAGCTGAAAGACGGTCTCACCCGTCCGGCCAAAGCGCGCCGCGTGGCAGAGCCCAAAATGCTGTGGGAACGCACCCCGCCCGTGCGCTACCGCAAATCTGTGCCAGACAGCTGGCTGGAACTGACAATCTCTGAAGGGAAAAATCGCCAAGTGCGCCGCATGACGGCCCATGTGGGCTTTCCCACCCTGCGCCTTATTCGCGTGGCCATCGGTCCTTGGACAATTGCCGGTCTGAAAAACGGTGAATGGCGCGATGTTGAACCGAACGACCTGAAATAACAGTTGAAAAGAGCCCCCATGAGCGACGCGTCCCAAGACACAAGCCCTGCGCAAGATCCTTTGGTGATTTTCACGCCCTCCGGAAAACGCGGGCGCGTTCCCAGTGGCACGTCTGTGTTGGCCGCAGCGCGTCAGCTTGGGGTCGATCTGGATTCTGTATGTGGCGGACGTGGTGTCTGTTCGAAATGTCAGGTGCAACCGTCTTTTGGCGATCACTCCAAACACGGCATCACCGCCAACGCCGACGCTTTGACCGAATTCAACGCGGTCGAAGAGCGCTATGATCGCGTGCGAGGCTTGAAAACAGGACGACGTTTGGGCTGTCAGGCTTGCGTGACGGGCGATGTGGTTTTGGACGTGCCGCCCGAAAGCCAAGTGCACAAACAGGTGGTGCGCAAAGCCGCCACCACGCGTCATATCGAAATTGACCCAGCCACACGTCTTTACTATGTCGAAGTGGCCGAAGCCGACATGCACGACCCCTCGGGCGATTGGGAACGCACTGAAATCGCATTGAAAACCCAGTTTGATTTGGACGGGATCGCCCTGCCCTTTGCCCTACTCGCCCCTCTGCAAAAAGCGCTTTTGGACGGCAAAAACACTGCCACTTTGGCTGTTCATACAGCACGCGCTGGTGCCACCAAGGTTGTGGGCGTTTGGCCGAAATTTGCGGAGCCAAATCTGTACGGCCTTGCGGTTGACCTTGGATCAACAACCATCGCAGCACACTTGACCAATTTGGTCACAGGCGAAGTCAAAGCCTCTGGCGGCGTGATGAACCCGCAAATCCGCTTTGGCGAAGACCTGATGTCGCGCGTGTCTTACGCGATGATGAACGAAGGTGGTGCGGCTGATATGACCGTGGCCGTACGCGACGCGATGAACGCGCTGGCTGCTGAGTTGACCGCTGAGGCTGGTTTGGCTGTCACCGATATTTTTGAGACCGTGTTTGTGATGAACCCTGTGATGCATCACCTGTTGCTTGGGCTTGATCCTATTCCTTTGGGGCAAGCGCCTTTTGCGCTAGCGACCTCTTCGGCGATGGATCTGGAAGCCAGCGATATCGATCTCAATTTTGCCCCCCATGCGCAGGTCTATATTCTGCCCTTGATTGCAGGCCATGTGGGCGCAGATGCTGCTGCTGTGGCCCTATCTGAGGCGCCGCAAACCGTGGATCCGCTCACGTTGATCGTTGATGTGGGCACCAATGCTGAGATCATTTTAGGAAATAAAACCCGTGTCTTAGCCTGTTCTTCGCCCACAGGCCCCGCCTTTGAAGGCGCGCAGATTTCAAGCGGCCAACGTGCCGCTCCTGGGGCGATCGAGCGGGTCGAGATTGATCCCGTTACCAAAGAGCCACGCTTCAAAGTGATCGGCTGTGATCTTTGGTCCACCGACTCTGAATTTGCCGTGCAGACCGCCACTACGGGCGTATCGGGCATTTGTGGCTCAGGCATTATCGAAGCTGTCGCCGAAATGCGCATGGCTGGACTGCTCGACGCGGGTGGATTGATTGGCTCCGCCGAGCAAACCGGTACGCCAAGATGCCGCCCAACAGGTCGCACGCACGCGTATTTGGTGTTTGACGGATCGGCCGACGGTGGCCCTGTGATTGAAGTCACCCAAGGGGACATCCGCGCCATTCAGCTCGCGAAATCTGCGCTTTACGCTGGTGCGCGCTTGTTGATGGATGAGTTTGGAACCGACACGGTTGAGCGTGTTGTTCTTGCTGGGGCGTTCGGTGCACATATTTCACCGAAGCATGCGATGGTCTTGGGGATGATCCCAGACTGCCCGTTGGAGGATGTCACATCCGCAGGTAATGCCGCTGGCACGGGCGCGCAAATTGCGCTGTTGAACGTAGCGGCGCGTCGCGAAGTTGAGGCTTTGGTGCATGTGATCACCAAAGTTGAGACTGCGATCGAACCGCGGTTCCAAGAACACTTTGTAGCGGCGAATGCTATCCCACATGCGACGGCGCCCTTCGATGGATTGCGTGCCATTGTACCCCTGCCCGAGCCTTCGTTTAATGCCGGAGGTGGCGACGGTGCACGCGGGCGCAGAGGTCGGCGACGCGGGTGATTTGACGGCTTGACGCACCGCGCGCGAGCCCCTAATCAAAGAAAACATGAGCGGGTATGGTGAAAAGGTATCACGGCAGCTTCCCAAGCTTTAGTTACGGGTTCAATTCCCGTTACCCGCTCCAATTTCACAACAGCATTTTCAATCTCTCGACGTAACGTCGGGCTGTCCCCTCTATCTAAGCTCCCGTAGCGTTTGAAAAAACGGGAGACATGAATGAGCGACTTTCTAACCACTGCCAATGACGACCTTTTGCGGCGTCTTGTAGGCGAAGACTTCACCAAATCGGTCAGTCTGCGCATCAAAGACATCGGTAATATCTTTATTTCAGGCTCTGAGGCACGTGTGTCTGACGATCAAGCGGATTGCGCCATTTTTTCCTCGGAAGAAACACTGACCGACATCATGAACGGCGCGCTCAACCCGATGAAAGCCGTGATGTTTGGCAAGCTTAAGGTCAAAGGCGACGCGGCCACCGCGATGAAATTTGGCAATCTTTTTGCATAAAAAAGCCCGCAGGTTTGCGCCTGCGGGCTTCGTAGAATGCACATTCGAAAGCGTTACACTTTCAGAATGTTCACAAGATTGAGCGTAGAGCCATCTTTGCCTGCACCATCTTCTTTGCCCGCCAAAACAGGTTGCAGTGCGACGGCCAATTCTTTGCCAAGTTCAACACCCCATTGGTCAAACGAATTGATACCAAGAACCACGCCTTCAACGAACACGCGGTGCTCATACAGAGCAATGATTTGGCCAAGGACAAACGGCGTCAGTTTATCATACACCAAGGTCGTTGTTGGGCGATTGCCAGGGAAGACGCGGTGACGCGCTTGGCGGTCAAGTTCATCACCCTCAAACCCTTTTGCCGCCATGATGGATTGCGCCTCTTCCAATGACCGACCGCGCAAGAGTGCTTCGGACTGTGCGAGGCAATTGGACACAAGCAATTCATGTTGATGCGCAAGATCATCTTCATGGCCGTATTTTCCAACCATAAATTCGCACGGGATGACCCGCGTGCCTTGGTGAATCAGCTGGTAAAACGCGTGTTGACCGTTGGTGCCAGGCTCACCCCAGACAACGGGACCAGAATGGAAGGGCAAATCTGCGCCGTCCATCGCAACACGTTTTCCGTTACTTTCCATTTCGAGCTGCTGCAAATACGCAGGCAAACGCACAAGGCGTTGCTCATATGGCAAGACAGCGCGCGTGGCGTAGCCGCACACCTGATTGTGCCAAAGTCCGGTTAACGCCAACAGCGCGGGAAGGTTTTCGTCCCAAGGTGCCGTTTTGAAATGCGTATCCATCGCCTGTGCACCGCGCAAAATCTGCTTGAAATCATCCGGTCCGATTCCAAGCATCAAAGGCAAACCAATTGGACCCCAAAGCGAATAACGCCCGCCGACCCAATCTTCAAAGCCAAAGACCAAATCAGGGTTGATCCCAAAGGCCGCAGTCTTGTCTTGTGCTGTTGACAGCGCAGCGAAATGACTGGAAACGCCCGTCTCACCAACCTTTGCCACAAGCCACTTTTTCGCGGTTTCGGCATTGGTCATCGTTTCGATGGTGGTGAATGTTTTCGACGCAACCAAAACAAGCGTTGTTTGTGGATCGAGGTCTTTCAGAATGTCATGAATATGCGCGCCATCGACGTTGGACACAAAATGGCAGTGCGGCCCGTCGCTGTAAGGTTTGAGCGACTCGTAGGCCATCACGGGGCCAAGATCAGACCCGCCAATGCCGATATTGACCACATCTGTAAACGCTGCACCAGAGGACGATGTAATGTCACCGTTGCGGACACCGTTTGCGAATTCTGTCATACGTGTCAATGTGTTAAGAACGTCATCCATGACGCCTGAACCATCGACGAAAATGTCATCGCCATCCAAGTTGCGCAAAGCTGTGTGCAAAACAGCGCGGCCTTCAGTGTCGTTGATCTTGGCGCCAGTAAACATTTGATCGCGCTTGGTTGCGACATCGGCCACGTCCAATAGATCGAACAGCGCGGCCTTTTGCTGCGCATCTAGGTTGGTTTTGGAATAGTCAAAAAACAACCCATCCGCTTGTGCTGAAAACGTCTGCGCACGGGTGGAATCTGCGTCGAACAGATCCAAAATATGACGACCTTCCGCTGCTGTGTTCAAGATTTTCAGTCCGGTAAAATCAACGGCCATTGTGTCTCCTCTCAGGGTCTAAACCCATCCTGTATTTTGATCTGTTCTAAGGGGCCCAGTGCACCTGAGATCCACGTAAGAACGCAGAAATTGGCGCCTCTAGTGGCTGCAACTTGGACGCTTTTTCCAATGCTTCGCGCTTTTCCGCGCCCGTGATAAGAATATGCGTCGATACGGCCGATTTCAGAGCTTTCGCTGACAAGGTAATCCGCGGCTCCGGCGCTCCGGGCGCGCGCATCGCAAGCAATGTAGGCGCAGCATCAGACAACCCAAGTTCCAGCTGATCAGCACCTGGGAAAAGGCTGGCTGTGTGCATATCGGTGCCCATGCCCAGAACCAAAACATCCAATGGCAGAGCCGCATCCACTGCAGGCATCAATCCATCCAAGCCATCTTCTGGCGTTGGAACGTCTGTAAAGAGCGGGATCAAATTTGCGCCAGCCGCGTTGCCAGTGACAAGGCGACGTTTGAGCAAGGCGGTGTTGGACCTATCAGACGTTTCAGGCACCCAACGTTCATCACTGAGCAGCACATCAACACGGTCCCACGCCAAATGAACACCCGACAGAGTGTCAAAAATCGGGCCTGGGGTTGTTCCGCCTGGAACGCACAAAGACGCAC
>NZ_JBDMZG010000083.1:0-12891 GCF_039769035.1 Pacificibacter sp. | reverse complement strand
ATGCCACAGGGCGGGTTAAACTTGCGTTGGCCTGATGCGCCCTTGGTGCAAGACGAGCGCCTGCAAGAGTACAAAGGCTATGCGGCGATCGCATTCGCGCGCGCAAATGGTATTGATCAGACTGTTGTGAACACAAAGAAAGCGCGCCTTGGCATTGTGGCCTCTGGCAAAGCCTATGAAGACGTGCGTCAGGCCTTGTTTGAACTTGATCTTGGTGAACGTGCAATCGAAGCGATTGGCCTGCGGATTTACAAAGTACGTATGCCTTGGCCGCTTGAACCCGTTGGCATCCGCCAGTTCTCGGAAGGTCTGGAAGAAGTCCTGATCGTTGAAGAGCGCCGCGAGATTATTGAAAACCAAATCAAACAGCAGTTGTTCAACTGGCGCGCTGATGTCCGTCCGCGCATCGTCGGCAAATTCGACGAAAACGACAAACCGTTCTTGTCCATGTCCAAAGGCCTGACTGTCACGTCCGTGGCGCGGGCTATCGCGGATCGCGTGTTGCGCCTTGATTTGCCAAGCGATTTGGTTGAGCGCCTCAAAGCCAAGTTGGCCCGTTTGGAGGGCCTTGAAAAAGCAAGCGAGGTTGTTCAGGCGCCGGTTATTCGACTGCCGCACTATTGCGCGGGTTGCCCGCACAACACGTCAACCCGCGTACCAGAAGGCTCAAAAGCGATGGCGGGCATTGGCTGTCACTTTATGGCGCAATGGATGGATCGCAATACAGAAACATTCACCCACATGGGCGCAGAAGGTGTGCCGTGGAGTGCTATCGGCCGTTTCTGTGATGAGAAGCACCGCTTTGTAAACTTGGGCGACGGTACGTATTTCCACTCTGGATCGCTTGCCATTCGCCAATCTGTCGCCGCAAACGCCACCATCACGTATAAAATTTTGTACAATGACGCCGTGGCGATGACCGGTGGCCAGAACGTTGATGGAGAACTGACGCCAGAGCAAGTGAGCCACCAGCTTTATCATGAGCGGGTGAAAGAGATTTACCTGCTGACTGACAAGCCTGAGCTGTACGAGATTTCTGAGCTTGCGCCTGGCACCAAGCTTTTGCACCGCGATCACATTGATGACGTGATGTTGAAACTGCGCGAAGTCGAAGGCACCACAGCGATTATCTATGAACAAACCTGTGCCGCAGAGTTGCGCCGTCGCCGCAAACGGGGGCTGGCCGAAGACCCTGACAAGCGCGTGTTCATCACCCCTGCCGTCTGTGAAGGCTGTGGTGATTGTTCTGAACAGTCCAATTGTATCGCCATCGATCCGCTTGAAACCGAACATGGCCGCAAACGTCAAATCAACCAGACGGCCTGTAACAAGGACTTCTCATGTTTGAAGGGCTTCTGCCCGTCTTTCGTGACGGTCAAAGGCGGTGCCTTGCGCAAAACAACTGGCAAATCAGAGGCAGACATCAGCGCGCTGCCTGATCCGCAAATTCCCGAAATCACACGCCCTTGGAACATCGCAGTGACAGGCGTTGGAGGTACGGGCGTTCTGACCATTGGTGGCGTTTTGGGCATGGCCGCGCACTTGGAAGGTAAAATTCCGATGGTGATGGATATGGCCGGTCTTGCGCAAAAAGGCGGCGCCGTTCTAAGCCACATCCGAATTTCAAATCCGGATCGTCCAGCGCGCGCACCGCGGATTTCTTTGGGCAGTGCTGACCTTTTGTTGGCCGCAGATGGTGTTGTTGCAGCGTCTAAAGACGGCATTTCCTTGTGTGATCCTACGCAGACAGCCGGTGTCGTGAACACCAAGGTCACGCCTGTATCCACTTTCGTCAGAGAACGTGATTTCGACTTTAAAGAATTCACAGTCGAGGCCAATATCGCCGCTGTTGTGAAAACCCGCGACGATTTCCATGACTTCTCTGCGGTTGCCAGAACTGTAACCGGAGACGAGATTTCCGCCAATATCATGATGGTTGGTTATGCATGGCAATCTGGCCTTGTGCCGTTGGAATTGTCGTCAATCCTTGAAGCGATCAAGCTGAACGGCGTCGCTATCGCCGCCAGCATCAACGCGTTCAACTGGGGCCGTATTCTGGCGCATGACCCTGCATCGGTTCACGCACTTTTGGCACCGCAACCTAAGTCTAAAGCCTTGGCCGACTTGTCGCTGGAAGACCTGATTGCGCATCGCAAAACTCATCTGACAAAGTACCAAAACCGTTCGTTGTCCAAGAAATATGGCACAATGATGGACAAAGTCGCGCAAGCGGCGCAGCGTCTTGATGACCAAGCCTTGGCAGAAAAACTCACACGGGCCGCGGCGCACAATTATGCTAAAGTACTGGCATATAAAGACGAATACGAAGTTGCACGTCTGTTTACAGATCCTTCGTTTTCTGAGGCGATGACAGCGCAGTTTGAAGGCGATTACAAACTATCGTTCAATCTTGCGCCGCCAATGCTGTCGGGCAAAGCTCCAAATGGTCGCCCTAAAAAGCGCGAGTTTGGTGCATCAACTTTGAAACTGTTCAAGGTCTTGGCAAAGGCCAAGTCGCTGCGCGGGACACCGCTCGATGTCTTTGGCTACACCGCTGAGCGCAAAGCAGAGCGCGCGCTGATTGCGACATACCAAAGCGATCTCAACTTGGTCTGTGACCGACTGACGGCCCAGACGGCGCAGGATGCGATTTCGCTTCTATCTTTGGTCAATGAGGTACGTGGCTTTGGCCCCGTAAAGGAGAAGGCCATGGAAACCTACCACGCTGAGCGCGATGCGCTTTTGGCTAAATTTAACACTGCTAACACTGCAGGCGAACAGGCGTCACACGCCGTCGCCGCAAATCACTAAGGGAAGAGACAAACCATGTTTATGCATACAATGAATTTCGATCTTGGTGAGGAAGTAAACTCCTTGCGCGATATGGTTCACCGCTGGGCGCAAGACCGCGTCAAGCCACTGGCAACACAAGCCGATGAGGAAAACAACTTCCCAAGCGAGCTTTGGACAGAGTTCGGTGATTTGGGCCTTTTGGGGATTACCGTGCCCGAAGAAGACGGCGGTTCTGGCATGGGCTATTTGGCGCATACTGTTGCGGTTGAAGAAATTGCGCGGGCGTCTGCATCGATTTCCTTGAGCTACGGCGCGCATTCAAACCTGTGCGTTAACCAAATCAAGCTCAACGGCAATGCCGCGCAAAAAGCGAAATATCTGCCCGGTTTGATCAGCGGTCAGCACGTTGGTGCCTTGGCGATGTCCGAAGTGGCTGCTGGGTCTGATGTTGTCGGCATGAAGCTGAAAGCCGACAAAGACGGCGACGGGTTTCGTCTGAACGGCACAAAGTTTTGGATCACCAACGGCGGCGAAGCGGAAACATTGGTGGTCTATGCAAAGACTGATCCGGACGCAGGCTCCAAAGGTATCACCGCCTTTATCATCGAAAAAGGCATGCCTGGATTTTCCACGTCGCAGCACTTTGACAAGCTCGGGATGCGTGGTTCAAACACGGTCGAGCTGATCTTTGAAGACGTCTACGTGCCTGCTGAGAACATTCTTGGCGAGTTGGGCAAAGGCGTCAAAGTTTTGATGTCTGGTCTGGACTATGAACGTGTGGTGCTGTCTGGCATCGGCTGTGGCATCATGGCGGCGTGCTTGGACGAAATCATGCCTTACATGGTGCAGCGCAAGCAATTCGGTCAACCGATTGGCTCTTACCAATTGATGCAAGGCAAGATCGCCGACATGTACACCAAAATGAACTCGGCGCGGGCCTATGTTTATGAGGTCGCAAAAGCCTGTGATCGTGGTGAAGTTACCCGTCAAGACGCCGCAGCTTGTGTGCTTTACGCGTCTGAAGAAGCAATGGTCGTGGCCCATCAGGCTGTCCAAGCTATGGGCGGCGCGGGCTTTATGAATGAAACCCCTGTGAGCCGTATTTTCCGTGATGCGAAGCTTATGGAAATCGGGGCAGGGACCAGTGAAATCCGCCGGATGCTCATTGGTCGCGAACTGGTCGGGAAAATGTCCTAATGGCTGTCTTAAAATCAACCATTTCACCGAATTCAGCGTCGTTCAAAGCCAATATGGCCGCGCACCAGCCTGGTTTGTCGCTGATCCAATCGGTTGCGGATAAGGCTGCTTTTGGTGGCGGAGAGAAAGCGCGCGAAAGACATCTATCACGCGGCAAATTGCTGCCGCGTCAACGTGTTGCGGAACTGCTCGATCCGGGCTCACCGTTCCTTGAGGTCGGCCAATTCGCCGCAAATGATTTGTACGATGGGATTTCCCCTTGTGCAGGTGTTGTTGCGGGCGTGGGCCGTGTGTCGGGTCGCCTTGTGATGGTGATCTGTAATGATGCGACGGTTAAAGGCGGGACGTATTTTCCCATGACGGTCAAAAAGCACCTGCGGGCGCAAAAGATCGCTGAGGAAAACTGTCTGCCGTGTATTTACTTGGTCGACAGCGGCGGGGCGAATTTGCCCAACCAAGACGAAGTTTTCCCTGACGAAAACCACTTTGGTCGCATCTTCTTCAACCAAGCGCGCATGTCTTCAAAAGGGATTGCCCAGATCGCTGTGGTGATGGGATCGTGTACAGCTGGCGGCGCATATGTGCCGGCCATGTCCGACGTGACCATCATTGTGAAAGAACAAGGCACGATCTTCTTGGCTGGTCCACCGTTGGTGAAAGCCGCGACGGGCGAAGTTGTGTCTGCAGAAGACCTTGGTGGCGGCGATGTTCATACGCGCTTGTCTGGTGTGGCTGATTACTTGGCCGAAAACGACAGCCATGCGTTGTCTTTGGCCCGTGATGCTGTGTCCAATCTCAACTCGCAGCCTGCGGCACAGATTGACTTGGCGACGCCAGAAGCACCGCTGTATGATCCGTCAGAAATTTTGGGCGTGGTGCCTGCAGATTTGCGCACGCCTTACGACGTCAAAGAGGTCATCGCGCGCATTGTCGACGGCAGCCGTTTTGACGAATTCAAAGCCCGTTACGGCACGACTTTGGTCTGTGGTTTCGCCCATATCATGGGTATGCCTGTTGGGATCGTTGCCAACAACGGTGTATTGTTTGGCGAATCCGCGCAAAAAGGCGCGCACTTCGTTCAGCTGTGTTCGCAACGCAAAACACCGCTGGTGTTCTTGCAAAATATCACGGGATTCATGGTGGGACGCCAATACGAATCCGCAGGTATCGCCAAAGACGGTGCCAAGCTTGTGACGGCTGTTGCAACCACCGAAGTGCCGAAAATCACCATGCTGATCGGCGGCTCTTTTGGGGCTGGCAACTACGGAATGTGTGGTCGCGCCTATTCGCCACGCTTCTTGTGGACATGGCCGAACTCGCGCATTTCTGTGATGGGCGGCGAACAAGCCGCGTCCGTTTTGGCAACTGTCAAACGCGCCTCAATTGAACGCGGCGGTGCATCTTGGTCTGCTGAAGAAGAACAGGACTTTAAGCAACCAACCATTGATATGTTCGAACGCCAAAGCCACCCGCTGTATGCGGCGTCACGGCTTTGGGATGATGGCATTGTGGACCCGTCAAAGTCTCGCGAAATTCTTGCCCTTTCGCTCGCGGCTGCATTGAATGCGCCGATCCCTGAGACCAACTTTGGCCTATTTAGGATGTAATTGCGGTATGTTTAATAAAATTCTTATAGCAAATCGCGGCGAAATCGCCTGCCGTGTCATCACGACAGCGAAACGTTTGGGCATCCGAACTGTTGCTGTTTTCTCTGATGCCGATGCGCGCGCCAAACATGTCGCGCTCTCTGATGAGGCCTACCATATTGGCCCATCTGCCGTGAACGAAAGCTACCTCTTGGGGGATAAGCTGATTGAGATCGCGCTCAAATCGGGCGCGCAGGCTATCCATCCAGGCTATGGATTTTTGTCTGAAAATCCTGAGTTTGTGGATGCGGTTGAGGCCGCTGGCCTGACGTTTATCGGCCCGTCTAGCTCTGCCATTCGTGCCATGGGGCTTAAAGATGCCGCCAAGGTTTTGATGATTGAAGCGGGCGTTCCGGTTGTTCCTGGCTATCACGGTGAAAACCAAGATCCGGTCTTTTTGGCTGCAGAGGCCGACAAAATTGGATATCCGGTTTTGATCAAAGCCCGCGCAGGCGGCGGTGGCAAAGGCATGCGATTGGTCGAAGACCCCAAAGATTTCGCCGCCAGCCTAGAAGGCGCGCAGCGTGAAGGTCTCAACAGTTTTGGCGATGCGTCTTGCTTGATTGAAAAATACATCACCCAACCGCGCCATATTGAAATTCAGGTCTTTGGCGACAACCACGGCAATGCGGTGCATCTGTTTGAGCGCGATTGTTCTTTGCAGCGTCGCCATCAAAAAGTGATCGAAGAAGCACCCGCGCCTGACATGCCTGACGATGTTCGCGCAGCCATGGGAGCTGCCGCTATCAATGCCGCGAAAGCCATCAACTATTCGGGCGCTGGCACGGTTGAGTTTATCGTCGATGGCTCAGATGGGCTGCGCGCTGACGGGTTTTGGTTCATGGAAATGAACACGCGTTTGCAGGTCGAACACCCCGTTTCCGAGGCGATTACAGGCCTTGATTTTGTTGAACTGCAATTGCGCGTTGCCGCTGGCGAGGTCTTGCCCGTCAAGCAAGAAGCATTGTCGATCAAAGGCTGGTCGTTCGAGGCGCGCCTATATGCAGAAGACGTCCCCGGTGGATTTTTGCCCTCAACAGGTACCTTAGATCACTTGCAGTTTCCCGCAGGCAGCGCATTTGAAAAGGGCGCTGTGCGGATCGACAGTGGTGTGCGCGAAGGTGATGAGATCAGCCCATTCTATGATCCAATGATTGCGAAAGTGATTGTACACGGTGATGATCGGGCATCCGCGCTCAATGCGTTGACGACTGTTTTGCAAGATTGCCAAATCAGTGGCAGCACCACCAACCTTGATTTCCTTGTGGCCTTATCGCGCCACGCAGGGTTCTCAAACGGCGAGGTGGACACAAACTTGATTGCACGTGATTTGACCGCTTTGACGGCAGTAGCGCCATCGTCTGAACCCGCGACAGCATTGGCCGCAGTTGCAGCACTGGGTGTTTTGGCACCGCAGCCCGCCGATGATCCTTGGGTAAACTTGGTTGGATGGCAGCAATGGGGGACAGAGCCACGTCGCCAAGCGTTGATCGTGAATGACCAAGAGGTGACGTTTAACGTCACAATCTTGTCGCCCACCACGTTCGAGGTCAGCTGGTCCGACGCGACACTTGGCCTAGAAGTCATCGACTTGGGCGAAGGTCGTTATGACATTGCCTATGACGACTACCGTGGCCGCGCGACTGTCTTTGCACAAGGCGACGATGTATCTGTCTTTATGGACGGAAAAACAGAGCGTTATACAATTCCGCAACCTAACTTTGGGGCAGGGGATGATGACGCGTCGAGCAGTGTTATCTTGTCGCCTATGCCGGGCTCAATCACGAAACTAGACGCCGTCGCGGGACAAACCGTGGCAGCTGGCGATGCTTTGATCGTGATTGAGGCCATGAAGATGGAACACACACTTGCTGCCCCACGTGATGGCGTGATTGCCGAGGTTCTTGTGGAACAAGGCGATCAAGTCGATGCTGGCGCAGTCGTCATTCGCTTGGAGCTTTTGGATGAGTGATCAAGTTCTAATCTTTGAAATGGGGCCGCGTGATGGTCTGCAAAACGAAAAGCAATTCGTTGAAACAGCCGATAAGGTGAAGCTGATCAACGATCTTGTGGACTGTGGATTTCGCAAAATCGAAGTTGCCAGTTTTGTTAGCCCGAAATGGGTGCCGCAAATGGCCGACGCAGAAGATGTGGTTGCGCAATTGCCGAAAGGCGCTTCGTCCAAATTTGCTGCCCTGACACCCAATGTGCGCGGCCTGACGCGCGCTTTGGGAACAGGCCTTGACGAAGTTGCGGTATTCGCCTCGGCTTCCGAAGCCTTTAGCCAAAAGAACATCAATTGTTCGATCGAAGAAAGCCTCGCGCGGTATCAAGAGGTGCTTGATTTGGCACGCGAGAACGACATGCCTGTGCGTGGCTATGTGTCTTGTGTGACAGACTGTCCCTACACGGGTGCCATCGCCCCAAGCGAAGTTGCGCGTGTCGCCAAAGCGCTGATCGATCTTGGGTGCTATGAAATCAGCCTCGGCGATACCATTGGCAAGGGCACGCCTGAGACGGTCAACAAAATGCTCGATGCTGTTTTGGATGTGGTGCCTGCGGAACGCCTTGCGGGGCATTTCCACGAGACGTCTGGGCGCGCGATTGAAAACATCGCCGCCAGTCTTTCGCGCGGTGTGCGGGTGTTTGACAGCTCCGTCGGGGGATTGGGCGGTTGCCCTTACGCGCCCGGTGCGTCCGGCAATGTCGCGACAGAAGCCGTGGTTGCCTTTTTGCACGGGCAGGGCATTGAAACAGGTATCGATGTGGACAAGCTCGCTGAGGTGGGCCGCTTTGCAAAGACATTGAGGACAGATTGATGAAACGCGATTACGAAACTTTGGATCTGAGTTTGGACGACCGCGGTGTGTGTTATCTCACGCTAAATCTGCCAGAGAAACGCAACGCGCTTTCGGCCACTATGATCGACGAGCTGACAGAATTCGCCACCACGTTCAAAGCGGGCGCTGGGACGCGTGTTGTTGTGATGCGTGGGGCTGGCAAAGTATTCTGCGCTGGCGGTGATCTTAAGTGGATGCAGGCGCAAATTGCGGCTGACCGTGCCACGCGCATTGTTGAAGCAACCAAGCTTGCGCAAATGCTGCGGGCGCTCAATGAGCTTCCCGCGCCTTTGATCGGTCAGGTTCATGGCGGATGTTTTGGCGGCGGCGTCGGCATGGCGTCGGTCTGCGATACTGTGATTGCGCATAGCGACACGAAATTTGGTCTGACCGAAACCAGATTGGGCATTATTCCCGCCACCATCGGCCCCTATGTGATTGCACGTATGGGCGAAGGCAGGGCGCGGCGCGTCTTTATGAATGCCGAAATTTTTGGATCTAAAAAGGCCGTTGAGCTGGGGCTTGTGGCACAGATCGCGGGCGATGATGATATGGATGCAGCGGTGGAAGCCGCAGTTTTCCCGTACCTGAATGTTGCGCCGCTTGCTGTGGCTGAGGCCAAAGCACTGGCCAGAGAGCTTGGTCCAACGATCGACGAAGCCGTCATCACGCGCACGATCGGACGCTTGGCCGACATCTGGGAAGGTGAAGAAGCGACCCACGGAATTGACGCGTTTTTCGCCAAACAAAAACCGCGTTGGCAATAACGTCTAAGTCGTTGATTTTGGAAAGACCTGCAGCGCAGCGGGATGACCGCTGCGCCAGTTTTACTTAACAGTGATCGGTGTCACATAAGCAATAGCGTCGCCGACACTGACCATCACTTCGCCTTCTTGAATGTTCACCTGCATCTGCATCGAGCGGCTGACCAAGTCTGCCAAGGCACGTGTTTCAGCCTCGGCCAAATTGACCACAGATAGGTGATCGAACCGCGTGGTGCTGTTCTTGATCTTGTCCCACCACATATCCGCAGTGTTGCCGCCATAGGTATAGACGATCACCTTTTTGGCTTTGCCACAGGATTGGCGAACAATTTTCTCAGTTGGCAGGCCCAAAGTGATCCACAGTTCAAGTTCGCCACTTAAGCTTTTGTGCCAAATGTCTGGCTCATCATCCGTCGAAAGCCCCTTGGTCATTTCAAGTTGTTCATGCGCATTTAACGCGAAAGCCAAAATACGCAGCATCATCCGTTCATCTGTCTCTGAAGGGTGCTTTGCAATCGTCAGTTTGTGGCTCTCGTAATAGTGACGATCCATATCACTGACAGAGAGGTCAACTTTGTAGATGGTAGCTTTCTGCGCCATGATGTGTCCAAACTTGATTGATTTGGCTATGCGTAATGGCTCTGCGCGCTTTAGGAAAGCAGATAACGCCGCAGAGCCCCAGTCACGCCGAAGAACACGTCAAGCTTACTGGAAGCACGCTCAACGAGACTGCTCAGTTCTCCTGAAATGGTGCTGATGTCGCAAACCAGCCATCAATCCGGCCCGATGATGATCAAGCATTGTGCCACACAGATAGCCGGCGGGTTTTAAACGATGGTTTTGTCGCGGTTTAGTTCCGGTCTCTTTCGAGCAATGTTTGCTATGAAGGAGACAAGGGAATCGCAAAAATATACACAGACGAGTTTCGTGCACTATTCTAGCAGTTTTCCTGTGTATAAGTCTCGTCGCCCGGACTTTGCCACATCCCGACTTGCTGCATTCTCGCTTAAAAATCTTCTTTTGAGGCGCGCTGTCTCGATGCAGGAATTCGGCTAGTACCGCGAGTACCCGTCAAGTCGAGCTGGTTTGTCGGCCCAACAGAGATGCTGCTACCGCCAGCCCTCTCAACGCGCACGCACTGCAACTTCAGAAAATGCTGCGCAATCCTTGTCAGTTGTTCCGGCGCCACAGACTACCGCGGACCATCCGGATTGAGGCCCCTGCCTGTTCTGCAGCCAATGAAACCGGTTCGGATGGGCTTCGAACTTTCGAGTTGATACCCATATGCCAGCCAAAGCGAAACCGACCAACACAGTACTGTGTCGAAAATGTTGTAGTTCATTGACATTAATGAGTAAAAATGGTGCCCAGGGCCGGGGTGCATAAAGTTTTCTGAATCAATGATTTAGTGAAAAGTGGGGCACTCCGACTTCCCATAGTTTCATTATGTTTTTCGGGAAAATTGTCCCACTATTCTCGGTTGGATTCCGACTTTGCAGGCCCCGGCACATCCTTTCAAAACTGCAAAACAAAATCACCCCCCAGGCTGCGACCAAGTGGATCTCGAGGTACTTGCAGTCAATAGCCGCTTTTGCCGCGCGGCAAATGCAGTCAATTGCTATAGGAAAAGGCGGCGGTCATTTCCTGCTGACCATGCAAAAATGAGTGCTGAGCTCCAATGTAGACTGACCGATGTCTCGTAAAACTTTGATCTGCTTATGCCGCGTACTTGAAAAACATCGCTTGCTTCGATCTTGCCTCGCCTTAGTCGTAAAGTTGGTTGAGACCGCGCAATGGGTCCAAAAGCGTTGCGATATCCATCGGGAAAGTTTGGCCAGCATTCAGGTCTTTTGCGATCTGTAACTTCTTTCGACCTAGTCCATGTTCGGCGCTTATGGTTCCGCCAAACGCAAGGGCGGCTCGGTACACACTTTCGGAAAGTGCAGCAGATGGCATCTTGTCGCTGGGCGATAGATTGAAGTGGATGTTGCCATCGCCAATGTGGCCAAAGGCTGAAATCAAAGCGTCGGGATCAATCTCTAAAACCAAATCGCTGGCCTCTCGTATGAAATCGGGAACAAGCGCGACGGGCACCGCGATGTCGTGCTTGATCTGATAGCCAGCAAGGCGTTGCCCTTCCACGATCGCCTCGCGCAGAAACCAAAGGTCTTGGCGCTGCGTATTACTGGCAGCAACGACACCGTCGCAAACGAGGTCTTGTTCCATCGCCGTCTCTAATAGGGTCATCAGTGTGTCTTGAAGGCGGGTCTCGTCGGGGCCGCTTATTTCGACAAGGACGGACCAGTCAGGCACGTCATCAAGTGGTGCGCGCGCGCCTTCGATATGGGCGCTGGCAAACGCGAGGCCTTGCTTGGGAATCAGCTCACAGGCATCGACAGCTCCGCCTGTGTGTTCAAGCGCAAGGCTCAGGAACTCGGGCGCAGCATCAAGGGAATTTAACGAAAGCCATGCCGTCGCACGGGCAGGGGGGCGCGGCACCAGCTTCAATACGGCTGCTGTGACGATACCTGTCGTCCCTTCGGCGCCAAAAAATAGGTGCTTGGGGTCGATACCCAGATTGCGTTTGCGCAGGCTCGATAAATCGGACCAGATCTGACCGTCGGGAAGAACCACTTCCAGACCAAGTACAAGATCGCGCATGACCCCCCAACGAAGTGCCATTGTGCCGCCTGCGTTGGTCGCGATCAGCCCACCAATTTGCGCAGTGCCCTCCGAGCCAAGCGACAATGGAAACAGCCGCCCTTCGTTTTCGGCGGCGGTCTGTAAGTTCGAGAGCACGCATCCAGCCTCGACGGTCACGGCATTGTCGCGTGGATCGACCCTACGAATGGCGTTCATGCGACCTAGTTGCAGCACAACCGCCTCGCGTGTTGAGCTTGTGGGGGTGGCGGCGCCGACCAAGCCAGTGTTGCCGCCCTGTGGCACAACCATGACGCCCGCTTTGCGGCAAATCTTGACAACCTGAGCGACTTCTTGCGTCGATGAAGGGCGCACAACAGCGAGCGCCTTCCCTTCGTATTCGCCCAACCAGTCAGTTAGGTAAGGGGCCATATCGGCACCTGTCAAAATAGCGTTTGGAGACAGTGCTTCTTGCAGTTGTTGCAACGTATTCGTCATAGCAGTTTAATTGCCCGTTCGGATGTGTCGCGGAAGTGGTGTTCGATCAGGCTTGCCGCAAGGTCGGCATCTCGCGCGAGCGTGGCTGCCATGATGTCGCTATGTTCCTCGAATTTCCGGCCACCTAGGCCTTCAGGTGCGCGTTTGGTTACAAATCTGTAGCGATCAAGCTGATCAAACATGATTGACCGCAAACGGAACAGCCAGCGCCCTTGGCAGGCAGAAACAAGCGCTTCGTGGAATTCTCGGTGGCGTTCGACCCATTCCGAATGGCGTTCCATCCGGCGCTCCCACGGCAGGTTTTCAATCTGGCTCAACCGATGGTGCACGGCCACAATTTTGGTTTCCCAATCTTCACCACCATGTTCAATCGCTTCGCGCACGGCGCGCTTTTCGAAGGTGATGAAATGTTCGGTAATTGTACGTCGTCAGAGTTTTTGGGTCCAGAGGCTGCGTAATTTAGGCGAGTATCTGGCTCATCTGGTTGGTTGTATTATGCGGCGCGTGTGCTGT
>NZ_JBDMZG010000082.1:0-26349 GCF_039769035.1 Pacificibacter sp. | reverse complement strand
TGGCTTTTGGCGATCCTGGCACAATGCCTGACAGACTATCGCCAATGCTGGATTTCACTTTGTTGCGAATATCTTCCGCCAGATCTGCATTGCCTGCGGCCTGCTCTTCGATCACACGCTCGACCATGCTTTCGGCAAAGGTCACGCCAGAAGCTTTGATCGCTTGCAAGTCGGTCGGTGCCAAGAAGCGCAAAGCGTCGTCGCCAGCCCCCTCAACGGATCCTTTGGTCACATCGTCCAAGGTGCCGATCACCGCGCCTTGAGCACCGCGCACATACGCAAGTGCATCGTCGCGTTCCAAAAGATCGCGCATGGTTGGCGCATCTTTAGACGTGATGTCGATGACATCATTGCCACGCAACACAACCACGCAAGGACCAATGTTTGGACGCCAAACGCGCCCCACAAAAGTGGCATCTGGCGTTGGATTTGAAAACGGTATCATAGGTCTACCTCTGCGCATTTGTGGCAGGAAAAATTTTGCCGGGGTTCAAGATTGAATTGGGGTCAAGCGCCGCCTTGATCGCCTGCATAAAGCCAACAGCAGACCCGTGCTCCGCCTCCATAAACTTGATCTTACCAACGCCAATGCCATGCTCGCCAGTGACGGTTCCTCCAAGACGCAAAGCAAGCTTGCACAGGTTGTCTGTAAACTCTTCAACCCGCGCGAGCTCGTCTGCATCCTCAGGATCAATGCCAACGCCGCAGTGGAAATTGCCGTCACCAACGTGCCCAACGATGGTCGACGTCAGCCCCAACCGCAGACTATCTTCTTTGGCTTCAACCACCGCCTCAGCCAGTTTTGAAATCGGTACGCAAACATCCGTGGCCAGAAATTTCTTACCTGGGTTTAGCGACCAAGACGCGTAATGGGCCTTGTGGCGCATCGCCCAAAGCGCTGTCCGTTCTTCGGTTTTCGTCGTCCAAGAAAATGCTTCCGCAGAAAACTCAGCGGCAATATCGCCAAAGCTTTCTGCCTGCTCGGCCACAGCCGCAGTTGAGCCATGGAACTCAACAAACAGATGCGGCTTTTCTGGAAAATCGCTTTTGGAATAGGTGTTAAACCCGCGCACCATCACATCGTCCAGCAACTCAATTCGCGCCATCGGGATGCCAGATTGGATCGTCAAAATCACCGTATTCACGGCATCTTCAATACTGTCAAAACGGCAAGTTGCGGCAGAAATCGCTTCTGGTTGACCGTGCAATTTCACAGTCAGTTCCGTGATGATCCCAAGCGTGCCTTCAGAGCCAATCAGCAGATGCGTCAAGTCGTAACCCGACGCAGATTTGCGCGCGCCTGTCCCTGTGCGAACAATTGTGCCATCCGCCATCACGGCCTCAAGCGCCAAAACATTATCGCTCATCGTGCCGTATCTAACAGCCGTTGTGCCGGATGCCCGCGTCGCAGCCATGCCGCCCATTGAGGCATTCGCGCCGGGGTCGACCGAGAAAAATAGGCCCGTGTCGCGCAGATAGGTATTCAACTCTTCGCGCGTCAGTCCTGGCTGGACGACGGCGGTCAAATCCTCGTCACGCACTTCTAGAACTTTGTTCATATTGGCAAAATCAAGCGTCACGCCACCTTGCACAGGCAAGTGCTGCGCCTCCAGTGACGTGCCTGCGCCGTAAGCCACAATCGGACATGCGTGCAGATTGCACAGCTTCACGATTTGCGACACTTCCTCAGTGTTTTCAGGGAAAATCACCGCGTCGGGGGGCGTGTTTGGATAGTAGGTTTCATTCTCGCCATGTTGCGCACAAACGGCATCCGAGGTCAGCAAACGATCCCCCAAAAGGCGCTCCAACGCCTTAAGAGCTGACTGAATTGTCATAGATATATCCTTGTCTTGGCGCGAAACATCATCCCACTCCGCGCATCGAAAGCATTGCAAGCGCAACCACCAACAGCATGGAGCATGCCATGGCGTAGTTGATCTTTCGTTGGGTCTTTTCAGCCAAATCCAGCCTGTGCAAAACCACACCTGCATAGAGCCAGCCCAAATGAATGGGCACCCAAATCATCGCGATGATGATCAGCTTAAGTCCAGCCTCAAGAACCAAATTGTCAGACGCAAAGGCAAACCCTGAAAACAGGGTTATGTTGACGCTGTAGGCCTTGGGATTGATCGCTTGCAACAAAAGCCCCTGCTTGATGCCGGGGGCAGATCGCGCTTCGATAAACGCGATTTTTGATCCTGCGAAAGCAATTTTCGCCGCGAGATACGCCAAATAAGCAACGGACAAAATCAACAGAACAGTACGTACGGTCGGCACGGATAAAACCACCGCGGCGATTCCCGAAATCGCGGCCAATGCCACGAGGTTCGTGCCAATGAAGAGCCCCAGAACATAGCGCAAACCCGCGCGAAACCCAAAGGCTGCACCAACACCAGCTGTCGACAAAACCCCCGGCCCTGGCGTCACAATGAGAAAGAAAACGGCGCTTAAGAATATCAGCATTCTGCGGCCGCCGTCGTTTGAATTTGGTTCACGGGCATCTCCTCCGGCAAAGTCGAAAGACCGACAGTGCACATGCCTTGCATTACTTCTAAAATGGTATACCATTTTTCCAAAGCATCAAGGCCAAGTTTCAAACGCGGATGAAAAAGCCAAATTTGAACGCGGGAACTCCATAAGATCGCGCGCTTTTAACCTTGGGCAAACATACCTTTGGGAGGAGGAAACAATGACGGATAAACCAACAGTGGGCTTTATTGGCGTGGGCTTAATGGGTCACGGCATGGCCGCAAATATTTTAAAGGGTGGCTACCCTCTCTACATCAAGGGCAACCGAAATCGCGAACCAGTTGAGGACCTTGTTTCCAAAGGCGCGATTGAAGTGACCAGCCCTAAAGAGATGGCCGCCCTGTGTGATGTCATTCATTTGTGTCTGCCAAACAGCGATTCGGTTGAAGCCGCGATGCGGGGTGACGATGGGATCATGGCGGGTGGAAAGGCGGGGTTGATCGTCGTGGATTCCAGCACGGCCAATCCAACATCGACAGTCGCGCTTGCCGCCGAATTGCAAGCCCGCGGCATGCATATGGTCGACGCACCTTTGGGGCGCACCCCGAAAGAAGCCGAAGCCGGCATGCTCGACGCGATGGTTGGCGCGGACGATGCGATTTTCGAAAAAGTACTGCCCATCATCGATTGCTGGGCGGGGATCATCAATCACGTCGGCCCTGTTGGCTCTGCGCACAAAATGAAACTCATCATGAATTTCATCTCGATGGGCTATGCTGCGCTCTATGCCGAAGCCTTGAGCATCGGGGTAAAATCAGGCCTTACCCCACAGAAAATCAACGATGTCATCGGTGCTTCACGCCTATCGAACGGGTTCTTTGAAACCTTCATGTCCTGCGCTGTAGGGCGCGATATGGAGGCCCATAAATTTTCTATCACCAATGCTTCAAAGGATGTGCATTACGCGGCAGCAATGGCCTCTGATGCCCGCGCGCTCAACCCTGTGGGGGCGGCGGCGATGCAGTATTATTCCTATGTGGAATCCATTGGCAAAGGCTCCGACAACCTGCCGCAACTGGCGGATCACGTGGCGCAATTGAATGGGTTTGACATGGCTGAGGCGGTCAAAAACGGCGCCGAGTAAGTCAACAACACATAAAAACGCCGCCCAGACCGTATTCTGGGCGGTGTTTTCTATTCAGTCGAAATAGGCAACCTGATCGCTGTCGAGCAAATCCAAAGTCGCTTGTGGCACCTTCAGGCCGTTCTCGACCTCTTTATCAAGCGCGGCTTCCAGCTCTTTGATCTGTTCCAAACGCGCAATGACTTCATCAATCTGAGCGAAGGGCACAACGACAACACCGTCGCGATCTGCCACAATCATATCGCCCGTTTCCACCTGACGCCCGCCGATGTTGACGCCAAACCCAATCGTGCCGGGACCTTTGGTATAGGGCGAATTCGGGTTCAGGCCCGTGCACCAACTGGGCAAGCCCACTTTAACCACACCTTCGAAATCCCGCATCGGACCATCGGTGACAAAGCCAACGGCACCACAATTTTTTGCCATGCCCGTGATGCGGTCACCGACCGTCGCGCAGCCTTGATGACCATCCACGCAAGACACCAAAATGTCGCCGGGCTGGACGAATCTCAACGCTGCCAAATTGGCCAAAATATCCGCAGGGCCGTTGTAGGCCGTCAACGCCGGACCAGCAGCGGAGTGCGTCATGCCTTCGCTTGCGCCCAAGGCTTGGATCGATTTGTGCATTGCGCCAAGGCCATCCATCGCATCGCAAACAAAGCCCGTGGGCACGCCCTGAAAAGCGTCTATTTGGGCCTGCGTCGGACGCTGACTTGGGCGCTTAATTTTCAATATTGCGGGTTCTTCGATCATTCGGGCCTCCTCACCGAAAAAATCTGTTTCATTTCATATTTGCGGATTGCGCAAAGAGTTTGGCAAACACCAATCCATTGGCCGTCGCGTCGCAGCGCGCCGCCGTGATTTGGGTTTGTTCTGTGGGGGCTGCGCGCAACATCGACAGTTCGCTCATGCGTTGGCACTGCAATTTGTTTTGCAGCAAGTCGAACTTCACCTCGATGCCGGCCACAGCTGCGATATCCTCGCCACCTGTTTCACGCACAAACTCCATCCGCGCAGAGATGTAATCTTTCCACGTCGTTTGAGACTGCAAGAAACACTGCAACGCGTCTTGTGGCGCATCGGCTGTGAACTGGATACAGGCTCCAAGTGCCTCGTTGACGCAAGCGATGCTTGGGCCACCGTTTTCCATTTGTGCAGCAAGGCAGGTCTCAACCTGTTCTTGGGATTGCATCATGTCGTCTGCCCCCATGCCAGCGGAAGGTGCAAGTGTCGGAGCAGCACAAATCGCTGCGATCAAAACCAGTCTTTTCATTTGATATCCCGTTCATCAATCAGCGCAAGCGCCGAACATTATTGCTCTTGCATTTGGTATACCAAATCGCGATGCTGTGCAAAGGGACAATGATCACATGCGCCATTTTAGGCCATATAGGATTGCAGGGGAGGTCACGACGATGAGCAACACACGGGCTGGAAAACGGTTCAGATCACAAGAGTGGTTTGACAATCCAAACAACCCTGGCATGACGGCGCTCTACCTAGAACGCTATCAAAATCAAGCCTTTACCGTCGAAGAACTGCAAGACGAGCGCCCTATTATTGGCATCGCGCAATCGGGATCCGACTTGGCGCCTTGCAATAAAATCCATGTCTTTTTAATGGACCGCATCAAAGCCGGCATTCGCGACGGCGGTGGCATTCCAATGGAATTTCCCGTCCATCCGATTCAGGAAACCGGCAAGCGTCCGACTGCGGCTTTGGACAGAAACCTGTCCTATTTGGGCCTTGTCGAGGTGCTGCACGGTTACCCGATTGATGGCGTTGTGCTGACAACAGGCTGCGACAAAACCACGCCCGCGATGCTGATGGGCGCGGCCACAGTCGACATCCCCGCCATCGCTTTGAACGGCGGGCCTATGCTGGATGGCTGGTGGAAAGGCGAGCGCGCGGGCTCCGGCACCATCATCTGGGAAAGCCGCCGTTTGCTTGCCGAAGGCAAGATTGAATACGACGAATTCATCGAACGCGCCTGTTCTTCTGCGCCCTCTTTGGGGCATTGCAACACCATGGGCACGGCGTCCACGATGAATGCAATGGCCGAGGCTTTGGGCATGTCTCTGACCGGAAACTCCGCCATCCCTGCGCCGTTCCGTGAACGCATGAACATGGCTTATGAAACAGGCAAACGCATCGTTGGCATGGTTTTGGAAGACCTCAAGCCCTCGGACATTATGACCCGCGAGGCTTTTGAAAATGCGATTGTGACCAACTCTGCCATCGGCGGATCAACCAATGCGCCGCCCCATTTGCAAGCCGTCGCGCGTCATATGGGCGTCGAATTGAACGTCAAAGATTGGGAAACCGTAGGCTTTGATGTCCCACTTTTGGTCAACATGCAGCCTGCGGGCAAATACTTGGGCGAAAGCTTTTATCGTGCGGGTGGCGTACCTGCGGTGATGGAAGAGCTGCGCAAAGCGGGCCGCATCCATGAAGGTGCTATGACGGCCACGGGCAAACCGATGGGCGCCAATCTTGAGGGGCAAGACTCCGTCGACACGGACGTGATCAAAACTTACGGCGCGCCGATGCGCGAGAACGCGGGCTTCATGGTGCTGTCTGGCAATCTGTTCGACAGTGCCTTGATGAAAACCTCCGTGATCTCACAAGATTTCCGCGAGCGGTTTTTGTCTGAGCCTGGTAACGAGGGCGTCTATGAAGCCCGCGCTGTGGTGTTTGAAGGGCCTGAGGATTACCACGACCGCATCAATGATCCAGCGCTTGAGATCGACGAGAAAAGCATTCTGTTCATTCGCGGCGTCGGCTGTGTTGGCTATCCGGGCTCTGCTGAGGTGGTCAATATGCAGCCGCCGGATGCGGTCATTCGCCAAGGCATCAATCACTTGCCCACCGTAGGTGACGGTCGCCAATCTGGCACCTCGGAAAGCCCGTCGATTTTGAACGCCTCGCCCGAAAGCGTGGTCGGCGGGGGCTTGGCCCATTTGCAGACGGGCGATATGGTCAAACTTGATCTGAATGCCCGCGTGTTGAATGCCGTTGTTGATGACACCGAATGGCAAGCGCGCATCGATGCGTGGACGCCGCCAGAGCTGCGCAATCAAACACCTTGGCAAGAAATTTATCGCAAAAACGTTGGCCAATTGGCCGATGGCGGCTGTTTGGAATTGGCCACGGCCTACCAAAAAGTCGGGCAAGACCTGCCGCGCGACAACCATTAGGAGCGACTTGATATGCAAACGATTATTGTAACTGGTGCCGGCAGCGGCGTTGGACGTGCCACGGCGCATGCGTTTTTGAAAGCGGGCTGGAAAGTGGGCCTCGTCGGCCGTCGCGAAGCACCTTTGCAAGAGACCGCCGAAGGCTATGAGCACGCGATGGTGTTGCCCTGTGATGTGACCAATGAAGCTCAAGTCTCAGAACAATTTGGCAAGGCCCATGCCGCTTGGGGACGTTTAGACGCGCTGTTCAATAACGCGGGTGTCAGCATGAAAGGCGCGCCGATTGATGAGCTGTTCGTCGAAGAATTCCGTACGCTGATGGATGTGAACGTCTCTGGTGCTTTTATCGCAGCGCGGGCTGCGTTTGGCCTGATGCGCAAGCAATCGCCCCAAGGCGGGCGGATTGTCAACAACGGGTCTGTGTCGGCATATGTACCGCGCATTGGATCAGCGCCCTACACCATGTCTAAACACGCAGTACTGGGACTGACCCGCACGCTGTCGCTTGATGGGCGCGCGTTCAACATTGCTTGTGGGCAAATCGACATCGGCAATGCGCTGACGGATATGGCACAATCCATGACCACGGGCATGCCGCAAGCGGACGGCACGACAAAGATCGAGGCAGTCATGCACGTCGATAATGTTGCGAATTCTGTGCTGCACATGGTCACCCTGCCTGAAGGCGCCAACGTGCAATTTATGACGGTGATGGCCACCAATATGCCCTACATCGGGCGCGGCTAATCACCACCAGTTCCTCCCTGAAACGGGCCGCTTAGTGTTGTGCTATCCGGCCCGTTTTTGTGCGTTCATGGCCTTGGCGCGTTCACGCTGCCAGATATAAATTCCCGAAGCGATAATGATCAATCCGCCCACAAGCGTCCAAAGCGTTGGCAGAGTCCCGAACACCAGATAGCTTGCTGCCGCTGCCAAAAACAATTGTATGTAGATCACTGGCGACAGGATCGATGCATCTGCCAACCGGTGTGCATAGGTCGCGCAAATGTGCCCAAATCCGCCAAACAATCCGATGATCCCCAAGACGAAGTAGTCGATCGGCAACGCGGGCCAAACCCACATCGGAAGTGCCACAGGAGCCAGACAAACGGCAGCAACGCCTGAAGACCAAATCTGCATCGTCGAATTGCGTTCGATCCCCGCCAACAAGCGCGTCATGACAAAGTACATCGCCGCTAAAATCAGAGCAACAATGTTTAAAAACATCGCGGGGTGAAAGCCTGTGCCCCAAGGCTGCATCACAACCAGAACGCCGATGAAGCCAGTACACACCGCCAAAACGCGACGAATGCCCACCTTTTCACCCAATACAGGAATCGCCAACAGCGTTACGACAACAGGCACAGCAAACATAATTGTCGTGGTGATCGTGATCGGCAAATACTTGAGTGAGGTGAAATTGCAAATCGTCGAAATGAATAGAAACAATGCGCGCAGCAACTCTTTCCAAGGACTGTTTGACCGCAAAGCATTCATGCCTTCACTGGGCAAAAACAGACCAAGCGACAAAAGAAAATGCACCAAGTAGCGGACGAACACGACTTGCAGCGCAGGAAGTCCGGCCAAAATCAACCATTTTGCCGACGTATCGATTCCGGTGAACAACAAGATAGCAAGCGCCATCATGGCCACGCCTAGGCCAACTTTGTCTTCACGTGGGGCGACAATTTTCGGCAGTGAACTAGACATTATTTTCGTCCTAATAGGACGCGCTCATTGCGCGCCGCCATTGAAATGATCGGGCACTTGTCCCGCAGTTACCGTCTTGCCTTGTTGCGCCGCTAAAAGCGTCGCGAGTGTGATTTCGAGTGTTTTCAATCCGTCGCGGCCGGTGGCCAACAGATCGTCTTGGCCGCCATCCACGATATTCGCGAACCGTTCAATTTGCACCAATAGCGGATCGACTTTAGCAAAATTCGGACCGGAAGTTTCGATCAAAGCAGTGCGCCAATCCACGGTGACGCCCTGCGCGCCATGCCATAGTGTCAGACTTGGAAAAGACAGCGCGCCTTTGGTGCCGATGATCCGAATGGAATCTTGACCAGAGTAGGCCAGATCAGGATTTTCATTGGTCGCCGCCTCGAAAGACCAAGGAGAGGCGCCCGCGTCAGAGATCAAGAAGGAGCCAAGCACATTGTTTTCAAACCGAAAACTGAGCGAAGCTGTGTCTTCTACATCCAAACCACGCGTGGCATTGGACACCATGGCAGACACGCCCGTGATCTCGCCTGCAAAGAACCGTAGCAGATCAATTTCATGGCTGAGGTTGGTCAGAATTGGTCCCGCGCCCGCTTTACGCCGCCATTCTACATCGTAGTAACTGTCATGTTTGCGCAAAGACCACAGGCCTTGCAGCCCAACGATTTCGCCTATGCTGCGCAAATGGTCCCGCGCGGCAATTGAGAACGGATGACAGCGCCGATGATGACCTGCAAACAGTGGCAGGCCCAATCGCTCGGCAGTGTCGCAGAGCAGTTTGCCCTCGCCAATCGTACCCGTGACAGGTTTCTCAACCAACGCCGCCATGCCACGATCCAACGCAGCCAATGCGCTATTCGCGTGATCTTGGGTGGGAGTTGCAATCACGGCACCCTTGGTGTGCGCAGGGACATCCGAAATGCTTGCAACAGCCGGAAACCCTAGGTCCAAAAGCTCTTTGCGCCGCGCCTCAAAAGGTTCGACAACAGCGGTCAAATCGACATGCTCAGAGGCTTTAGCGACACTCATGTGCCGAAACCCGATCGAGCCACCGCCGATAACGCAAAGAGGTGTTTGGGTCATTACATCACGGCTCCCACTTGCCACGGAACAAATTCATAGTCGCCCAAGCCTTGGGCTTCGGACTTGGACTGCCCCCCAGAAGCCATACGCAGCCAAGCGTCATAAATTTCACGGCCGACCTCTTCGACAGAAGCGCTTTCAGTAAGCACGCGGCCTGCGTTGATGTCCATATCCTCAGACATGCGTGTGTACATATCGGTGTTGGACGAGACTTTGAGCGTCGGCGCAGGTTTCGAGCCGAAGGCCGATCCGCGCCCTGTTGTGAACACGATCAGGTTGCACCCAGACGCGATTTGTCCAGTGACTGATGCGGGGTCGTAGCCTGGGCTGTCCATAAAGACAAAGCCGCGCTCCGTGATCGTTTCGCCGTATTTGTAGACACCGTTCAAGGGTGTGGTGCCGCCTTTGGCTGCCGCGCCGAGAGACTTTTCAAGAATGGTCGTCAGGCCACCCTTTTTGTTCCCAGGGCTTGGATTGTTGTCCATGCTGCCCTTGTTGATCGTGGTGTACTCTTGCCACCAATCGATCAAGTCGATCAACTTTTGGCCCACCGTCTCGTCGGTAGCCCGTGCGGTCAGCAAGTGTTCCGCGCCATAGATTTCGGGCGTCTCAGCCAGAACACCTGTACCGCCTTGAGCAACCAAAAGATCCACGGCGTGCCCAACGGCGGGGTTGGCGGTGATGCCAGACCACGCGTCAGAGCCACCACATTGCAAGCCGACCATAAGTTCGGACGCCGGCGTTTCAACACGCGTATCTTCATTGACGATAGGCAGCATGGCCTCGATCTTTTTGATGCCAAGTTCAACGGTTTTGCGAATGCCACCAACGTCTTGGATGTTCATAGATTGGAAGCGTGGACCGGGCTCCAGACCATAAGCTTGAATCAACCAATCGATCTGCATGGTTTCACAGCCGAGACCCGCCATCAAAACACCGCCAACATTGGGGTTTTTCGCATAGCCCCACAGGGTGCGTTGCAGCAATTCAAACCCCGTGCCGTCTCCGCCCATGGCACAGCCTGTGCCGTGACAGAACGCAGCAACGCCATCCACATTGGGATAGGCCGCGAGTTTTTCTTCGGTGAAATGCGCCGCGATCAATTTGGCGGCGGTGGCCGAACAGTTCACAGACGTGAGCACTGCGATGAAGTTACGGGTGCCAACGCGACCTGTTGGGCGTTTGTAGCCCATAAATGTGTCGGGTTTAGCGGGTGCCGTCGCCGGCAAGAGGTTCGACCCGAACGCATGTTCTTGGTCGACGTTTCTGAATTCTAGATTGTGCGTGTGAACATGTGCGCCTTTGGCAATGTCCTCGGCCGCATATCCGATGATCTGCGCGTACTTGTGGACGGCCTCGCCTTTGGCGACGTCTTGTGTCGCAATCTTGTGGCCGCGCGGGATCAACTGAGTCGCACCCTCTTCGCCGATTTGAAGCGGGCGGATGGCTGTCACGACGTTGTCACGCTCTGAGAGTCTTACAGTGTTCATGGGATTAGACCGATATTTGAAGGGGTTGCAGATCGAATTGAGAATGGAAACGCCGGAGCGCACGTGGCGCTCCGGCTATTGATTTCAAATCTAACATATTAGAATGTCAGACTCAACATCACTTACGATCTAGCGTCGTTGCCATTACAAGAACACTGCAACGATTGGTGGCCAAATGATCAAGACGGACAGCGCAATCAATTGGATCGCGATGAAAGGCAAGAACCCTTTAAAGATATCGACCAATGTGATGTGCGAAGGTGCAACCGACTTGAGGTAGAACGCAGCAGGACCAAAGGGTGGCGACAGGAACGAAACCTGCATGTTCATACAGAACACAACACCAAACCAAATCGCTACGTGATTTGGCGCGAGTTGCCCCAAGATACCGATTTCATCAACTGGCAACTTCAGAACAATCGGCAAGAACACCGGCATGATCAAAAGCACGATACCAACCCAATCCATGAACATACCCATGATGAGGAAGATAAACATCATCACCAAGATCACGCTCATGGTTGGCAGTTCTGCTCCCACGATCAAGTTGGCCACGTAAGTCGGCCCACCTGAAAGAGTGTAGGCTGCCGCAAGCGCAGCTGCACCAATGGTCACCCAGATGATTGTGCCCGTGGATTTCAGCGTACGCATCAAGCTGTCGTAAACGATGTCAAAGGTCATCTCACGGCGAATAGAGCTGATCACGAACACCGCAATAACGCCCATACCAGCCGCTTCGGTAATGCCTGTAATACCGCCGTAAATCGAGCCCAAGACAACACCGATAACCACAACCGGTGCAATCAGGCCTTTGCCCATTTCCCAACCCACTGCAGTGCGTTCTTTACCAACAACGAAATGCATAGAGATGAAACACAGGACAAACGCCCCAACGATGTATGGCAAGTCACTGACCATTCCGAGGAAGATCGGATCAACGCCTTCGGTCACTTTGTTTGCGCCCAAAAGTGTAAAGAACACGGCACGCGCAAAGATAACTGCGATAATCCACATGGCGAACTTTGACATGAAGCCAAGGAACATCAGGCTTTTCTCAGACCCAGTTGGTGCAGAGGGATCAGGCTCTGGCAAAGGTGCCAAAGACGGATTCACCCGTGTCCGAATGATGATGTACAAGATAAAGAACGACGCCAACATAAAGCCAGGCAAGAAAGACGCTGTGAACAACGCTTTAATCGATGTCTCAGTGATGAGACCATAGAAGATCAAAACGATGGACGGCGGAATCATTGTTCCCAAAGAGCCAGAGGCACAGATCGTCCCGATGGCCAAGTTTTGGTTGTACCCAAGACGCAACATTTGCGGCAGAGCAATCAGACCAAGCAGCACAACTTCACCGCCGATAATGCCAGACATAGCCGCCATGATAACAGCCATGATGGACGTCACGATCGCGATACCACCACGTGTACGTGCCATCCAAACATTGAGCGACGAATACATGTCACGCGCAATGCCTGACCGCTCTAACAAGGCGGCCATAAAGATGAACAGAGGCACCGATATCAGAACATAGTTCGTCATCTGTCGATAGACGGCCTGCCCCAAAACGTTGAATGGGCCACGACCAAAGTCACTGAACATCAATTCAGGACCGAACTTCATAATAAGCGTCGCAACCGCCAAAAAGGCAGAGGCAAAGCCCAACGGCATCCCGAGCGCCAAAAGCGCAAACATGCCAAGCAAGAGAACGATGGAGATGGTGCCAATGTCTGTCACCTTCATCCATGCGAAAGCTTCCAAGAATTCCATATTAATCTTCCCTCAGCGTGGCGCGGATATTTTCAATTTCAGTTTCGTCAATCTCGTCATGGCTTTCTGGCTCTTTGTGCCAATCCGCGATGAGATTTGAGAGCGCCTGCAACGCAACAAGAACCATAATGATCAAAATTGCGGGCTTAATAGTCGCGGGAATGGGTGGATCCCAAGCGGTACCAAAGGTTTCACCGCGGGTGAATTTCAAAACGGCTTCGTTGTAGCCGCCCCACACAAGCGTGAAGGTGAAGACCCAAATCAATACAACCGAAATAACGTCGGCCATCTTTTGGAACCAACGCGGCATGATATCGTAGATCACGTAAATCCGAATGTGACTGCGTTGCTGCATGGCATAGAGACCAGCCAGCATGAACAAAAAAGCAGCAATCCAAAGAGACATTTCATTGGCCCACAACGTCGGAGCATTGAACGCATAGCGCGACACAACCTCGTAAAACATCACCAAAACGATGGCGACGACGCCGATCATGGCGATGCGCGAGCAAACAAGCGACAAAGTGTCAAAAAAGCCCTGCGGCTTGGACTCGATCGCGCCAACACTGTCAGACAGGTACAAAGCAGTCGAAAGAATTGCGCCCGAGAAAGTGAACAGCAGCAATTGCGCCAAAGGAACGCCCGAGGGACTTAGAATATCGTACATTGTCACAGGCTCAGATGCGACAAAGGTTTGTATTGCCATCCATGCAAATGTGACGGCGGCGGCGACGGCAAAGCCTTTCATCGCGTATTGAACAGGCTTGCGCATTGGGCCGAGCCATATGCTCTCGCTTTCCATGTGCTTAGCACCCCACTAATTGGTATTTTTTCTTTTGGAAGATTGGGCGAGCTAAATATTATTTAGCCCGCCCAACATTCTGTGATCGCTAATGCGAATTTCAGATTATTCTGAAATCAAACCAAGCTGCGTGAGGTAGCCACGGTGGCTTTCAACCAACGCAATCGCTTGTGGAGAACCTTCAGCAAATTTGTCCCATGACTTCTGTGCCGCTTTGCGGAATGCTGCTTTGTCTTCAGCAGACCAATCGTACAAAGTCACGCCTTGCTCTTTGAGCATTGCTGCTGCTTCTGTGTTTTTCTTTTCGTTAGAAAGTGCAGTGTGCAGTGACAATTTTTGCATCGCTGTATCCATGATGCGACGCTCACGCTCTGACATGCCGTCCCAAACTGCTTTGTTACAAGCAAGGTGGTCAGATGGCATTGAGTGGAAGCCAGGGTAGTTGGCGTGTTTCACGATGTCGTAGAGACCAAGACCAACGTTGTTGGCAAGACCGGATGCGTCTGCACCGTCGATGATACCAGTTTCAAGCGCTGTAAAGATCTCAGTGAAGTCCATCACGATTGGCGTAGCGCCCATTTCGGTGAAGATTTCAGTTTCAAGACCAGGAGGTGAACGGAATTTCCAACCTTTGAGATCTTCTGGACCTGCGATTGGGCGTGAAGATGCGAATGATTCTTGGCCGTAAATCCACCAGCCAACAAGCTGCATGCCTTCTGAGTTGTAAAGCTCTTGAGCCGCTTCATAGCCGCCACCGTAGTAGAGCCATGACAGCTGCTGGTAAGGTGTGTCGTAGCCGCCCATGATGTCACCAACGAATTGGAACGCAGGGTTTTTACCAGTCTGATAACCGCCACCAGTCATGTCACAGTCAAGAATGCCATTCACGGCCGCGTCGAATGTCTCAACAGACGCAACAACCGAAGAAGAATAGAACATTTCGATTGTGATGTCGCCGCCGGACATTGTCTGAACATCATCTACGAACTGCGCCGCGAGTTTCCCGGATGGGTGCTCAGTGGCGTAGTGCGTTTGAATGCGCAGTAGTGTTTCAGATGATGCTGCGCCGGCGAGCAATGCTGCTGCTGTGGTCGCGGTCAAAAATGTCTTCAGTTTCATTTATCGTCCTCCCTTACGGCTTTTCGCCGCGTTATCTTCATCGACAAATTCCTCAATTTGCCGTCGAGATGGTATACCATCGCCGATCACGCTAACGAGGTCGCTATCGACAATCAACATAAATTTGGTATACCAAATGTAACTTCTTACTTTTATTCTGGACCATCACGCGATTTTCGCGCACCAACGAGGAACCCGCCCGACCTTGATCGCACAATAGGCTATAGGAATTATGACCGATAAAACGCTACCTGAGAAAATTGCTGACAAGTTGCGCCGAGATATAATTCAAGGCGGCTTGGAACCTGGTCACCAGATCAAGGAACGAGATCACGCTCAGGAATTGGATGTGTCTCGCACGCCAATGCGTGAAGCGATTCGAATCTTGGCCAAAGAAGGTCTGGTCATTTTACGCCCCTCTCGTAGTCCAATTGTCGCCAATCCGTCGTTTGAAGAAATTTCCGATGTGGTAGAGGTTCTCACAGCGTTGGAACTTCGCTCTGGAGCGCTAGCCTGTCGCAACGCCACCCAAGAAGACATCGAACGCATTCAAGCCATGCATGATCACATTGCTGAGGTGCAGGGCAACATCGGTCGGGTCGATTTCTTTGAGTTGGATATGGAATTCCATATGGCCATCGCCGCATCCTGCAAGAACGCAATCTTGGCAGAAACCCACAGCGCATTTGTGCGCAGATTGTGGCGTGCACGTTATTTGTCTGCCACCCGCAAAGACAGCAGTGCGCGCGTGAAGCGGCAGCATGGTGCCATTATGGAAGCCTTTCGAGCCCGTGATGAAGCAGCCATGGAACGCGAAATCAATGCGCACCTTGATGCATTGGTCGAAAATATTCGCGATAAATACGCGAGCGAAGCGGACGCTGTTTAGGTCGGTATTTAGCCAAACTTCACAGTCCATTAAGTTTAAATGATGGACCGAAGCCGCATTCTACTCTTTGATAGCACAACAAAACCTGTGCGACTTTTCAAAGGGATAGCATATGCCCCCAACGACCGATCACTCACATTCGAACACGAGCCTTGCACGCCGCGCTTGGAACATCCGGCGCACCGCGTTGCGTATGGGGGCCGTACAAGGCCAAGGCTATATTGGCCAAGCTTTGGGCGTCGCAGACGTCTTGGCGGTGTCCTATTTTCACGCACTGAACCACCGACCTGATGATCCCGAATGGGAAGGTCGTGATCGGTTTTTCCTATCCATCGGCCACTACGCCATCGCGCTCTATTCCGCGATGATCGAAGCGGGTATTTTGCCCGACGACGAGCTGGAAACCTACGGCATGGACGACAGCCGCATGCCGATGTCTGGCATGGCCGCCTATACCCCTGGCATGGAAATTACGGGCGGGTCTTTGGGGCATGGTTTGGGCATTGCTGTCGGATCGGCTCTTGGACTGAAACGCAAAGGTAACCCAGCTTTCATCTATAATTTGATGTCTGACGGTGAGCTGGGCGAAGGCTCAACGTGGGAAGCCGTTATGTCTGCGGTGTCGCACAAGCTCGACAACCTGATTTGCATTGTCGACTTCAACGACCAGCAGGCTGACGGCAAAACCACCCACGCTTTGGCCACCGGACACGGCACCGAAGCCGCCAAATGGGCCGCATTCGGATGGCATGCACAAGAGGTCGATGGCAACGATTTAGACGCAGTTGTTGCCGCATTTGACACCGCCCGCGCCCTGCCAGACCCCCGCCCCCGCGTCATCATTTGCAATACCAAAATGTGCAAAGGCGTGCCGTTTTTAGAAGAACGCGACATCACTCATTTCATCCGCGTGGAAGCCGATGAATGGGACAAAGCCATCGCCGTATTGGACGAGGACATGCCACAATGACACATGAAGCCCCAGTTGGCGCGCTTTCGCGTCGTAAATCAAAATACGCTCCGCGCTCTGTGCCTGTCTCTGAAACAGGCGAAAAGCTGACAACATCAGCGATGATTGCCTCGCTTGATTCGGAAGGCCGCGACACCATTTCCGCCCCCTTCGGACACGCCCTTTGCGACATGGCCAAAACCCGTGACGACATCGTTGGGCTCACGGCGGATCTATCAAAATACACAGATTTGCATGTTTTCGCCAAAGAATACCCTGATCGGTTTTATCAAATGGGCATGGCCGAACAGGTGATGATTTCCGCTGCCGCAGGCTTGGCACGCGAAGGGTTCACGCCTTTCGCCACGACCTATGCCGTGTTTGCGTCGCGCCGCGCCTATGATTTCATTTTCATGGCGATTGCCGAAGAAAACCTGCCGGTGAAAATCGTTTGCGCCCTGCCCGGCCTGACCACAGGATATGGCCCGTCGCACCAAGCCACCGAAGACTTGGCGATTTTCCGCGGTATGCCAAACCTGACAATCGTCGACCCCTGCGATGCGACCGACATCGACCAAGCCACACGTGCCATCGCCGATCACAACGGGCCAGTTTATATGCGCCTTTTGCGCGGTCAGGTGCCGGATGTACTGTCAGAATACGGGTATAAATTCGAGCTGGGCAAGGCCAAGATGATCCACGGTGGCAATGATGTTTTGTTCATTTCCACAGGCTTCATGACCATGCGCACCATTGATGCCGCCAAGCGGCTAAAAGCCGATGGCATTGACGCCGCCGTGCTGCATTGCCCGACCATCAAACCTCTGGACGTCCATACGATCAAACGCGAGGCGGCCAAAACTGGACGGCTTGTTGTGACCGCAGAAAACCACACCATTGTGGGCGGATTGGGCGAAGCCATAGGGGCAGAGTTGATGCGCTCTGGCGTGCATGTGCCTTTCAAATCCATCGCACTGCCCGACGAAATGTTGGACGCAGGCGCCCTGCCAACATTGCACGCACAATATGGGCTGACGGCTGATGCCATCGCTGCCCAAGTCAAATCATGGATGTAAGACGACTATGAAACTTCTCACTGGAAAAACCGCTGTTATCACTGGCGCTGCGTCTCTGCGCGGCCTTGGTAAAGCCACCGCGAAACTGTTTGCCGAGCACGGCGCGCGTGTGGCCATTCTTGATTTGAATGAAGCTGATGCCAAGGCCGCTGCAGCCGAATTGGGCGGCGATCAAGCTGCGAATCACATTGGACTGGCCTGCGATGTCACCAACAAGGCCCATTGCGAAGCGTCCGCCCTCAGCGTGATCGAGGCCTTTGGGCAGGTCGATATTTTGGTGAATAATGCAGGGATCACCCAGCCGCTTAAGCTGATGGATATTGCACCAGACAATTATGACGCCGTTTTGGACGTCAATTTGCGCGGCACCTTGTACATGTCTCAAGCGCTGATTCCGCACATGCGGTCGCGCAAAACGGGATCGATTGTGAACATGTCGTCAGTGTCGGCACAACGTGGCGGCGGCATCTTTGGCGGGCCACATTATTCTGCGGCAAAGGCGGGCATCTTGGGCCTGACAAAAGCCATGGCGCGCGAATTGGCCCCCGATGGAGTGCGTTCGAACGCGATTTGCCCAGGCTTCATCGCCACTGACATCACTGGCGGCATGCTTACAGATGAGATCAAGGCGCAAATCGTCGACGGCATTCCCATGGGGCGCGCTGGTGAAGCATCTGATGTGGCGGGCTGTGCCCTGTTCTTGGCCTCTGAGTTGTCAGCCTATGTGACGGGGGCCGAAATCGATGTGAATGGCGGATCTTTGATCCACTAAAATGCGACTTTGCTTTAGGCCGTGCGGTTGCTTTGTGCGCCGAACACCTCAAGGGCATCTTCAATGACATCGCGGTGAAGGCCATGCTGATCGATTAGGTGCTCAGTCAGGTCTGCGTGAGACTGCGCCTGATCTGAAATCCACGACACAAATGAAGCAACAGCGCGGCGTTTCATATGCCGCGCGGGGCACACGATCCAATAGGCAGGGAATTCGAGCACCGGAAGCGTTGGCGTCAATGGCACCAAATCGCCGCGCTCCAATTCCTTTGCGGCCACGACCAAGGATTCAAGCACAACGCCTGCGCTATCGACCGCCATTTGCAATGCCAGAGATGATCGATCCAACAAAATCGATTTGGTGTTTGAGCTCACATCCAACGCATTGCGCCGCAGCCAGAAATCCCACTGACAAACCGCGCGCGCACTATCGATCAGCATCGCGCCGTTCAACATGTCTTGCGGATCCGATCCAAACCGCGCCTGCAAGTCATCCCGAAGCTTCGGGCTACAAAGTGGCAAAACTTGATCGGACAAAACAGGCTGGCATTGGAACCCATCCCATTCAGATAGTCCGTAGCGAATGTCGAAATCCATGATCTCGCGGTCGAAATCGGTGGGATCGGGTGCTGCATCAACGCGCAGATCCCAACCAGGATGGGTTTGCACAAAATCGGCCAAGCGCGGCCCCAGCCAGCGCACGCCGAAACTGGGTGCCACTCGCAAATTGATGCGACGTGTTTCATGTTGTTTGCCCAAGTGACGCTCTGCATCCTTCAGCGTGCGAATGGCCGATGAACTGGCTTGAAACAGCTGCTCGCCTTCCAAGGTCAGGCTCGAATTGCGGCCTTCTCTGCGAAACAACTTGATGCCCAGCTGTTGCTCCAGCAGCTTGATCTGCTGACTGACGGCAGAGGGCGACACCAGCAACTCCTCGGCCGCACGCGTCACGGATTTGCGTCTCGCGACGGCTTCGAAAAAAACATAACTGTTCAGGCTGTTCAAACGCGCCATTCTGTGCTCCAATTTGGTATACCATTTTAAGCAGGCCTTACCGGCAAGGGCAACTCTTCTAATCAAACTAGACCCATCTTTGTCTTGAGGTCACGAATTGCTGCCCCATAAGATACGCCAAATATTCAGGAGGACATCGACATGAACCAATACGACCTTAAGGGCCAAGTGGCAGTCATTACGGGCGGCGCGCAAGGCATCGGTCGCGCGGTGGCCGAACGCATGATTGCATCAGGTGCGCAAGTGGCGCTTTGGGACATGGATCTAGAGCTGGCACAGAAAACCGCCGCCGAGCTGGGCGACAGCGCGCATGCGTATGGCGTCGATGTTCGTGATCTGGATGCTGTTGCTGCGCAAGCCGCATGTGTCGCCAAAGATCTCGGCCAAATCGATGTTCTCGTGGCCAGCGCGGGTATTGCAGGCCCAAACGCGACAGTGGTCGATTACGATCCAAAAGCTTGGGCCGAAGTCATGGATATCAACCTCACAGGCATCTTTAATTGCTGTAAATCCGTTCTGCCGTACATGGTCGAACGCGGCTATGGGCGTGTGGTCAACATCGCGTCTATTGCTGGCAAAGAAGGTAACCCAAATGCAGGGCCATACGCGGCCTCAAAGGCGGGCGTTATTGGGCTGACCAAGACACTGGGCAAAGAACACGCGAACCAAGACATCGCGATCAACTGTGTGACGCCGGCCACCGCGAACACGCGTATTCTCGATCAACTGACGCCTGAATTTATCGATTACATGCTTTCTAAAATTCCACGTGGGCGTTTTCTGGAAGTCGAAGAAGCCGCCAGCATGATCACGTGGCTTTGCACCAAAGACAACTCTTTCACCACAGCGTCGGTGTTCGACTTGTCAGGTGGCCGCGCCACGTATTGATGTGAACGGAAGGGTAAACCTTCGCTCACTCAATTGAAATGATACGTCCGATGGGCCCCCGATGGTCGTAAAATGGCACGGCAACGGGGGGCTCATTTGAGGAAGCTAGAGCGTCAATTTCCGCCAAAACGACCCGTGTAATAAAGGGCAAATCGAGCGTGAGTGCGGCGCTCAACTCGACCCATTGCAGGTAGGCCAATTCGTCCTCTGCGCGCGAGAAGTCGTCGAGGTCTTCGACCACATCTCGTGCGTCGCAAAGCAAAAACCGCGCATCGAAACGTCTTGGCCGTTTGGGCGGCGTAATGGCGCGAAACACAAACCGCATTTGAGCATCTGCGTTCAACGACAATCCCGTTTCCTCAACAAGCTCGCGACGTGCTGCGGTCAAAATTGCTTGAGCCATCGCGGACGAGCCACCAACCGCTAGACGTTTTGAGCAAATCGGCATCGTGCCATCCTGTTCACATCGCTCCACATCTTGAGGTGGCAAGCCGTGGTAATCTTGAGGGTCAACAGCGCCTCCTGGAAAAACAAACTTCCCAGGCATAAAGGCGGCTTTTTTCCCGCGCTGTCCCATCAACACACGCGTTTCGGTTTCCGATCGCCGCAACAAAATGACAGTTGCAGCGTCGCGAATGGCGGGGGGATTAATGGGGGTTGTTTGCCGTGTCATGATGTAATTCTAACGTGAAGCCTGCGCAGCCGATAGGCCTATTTGTGACAGATCGAAACGCCTATGCGCCCGTCAAACGCCGCAATCGCAAAGCATTTGCCAAGACAAAAACAGAACTCAACGCCATCGCGCCTGCGCCCAACATTGGGGACAACAAAACGCCAAAGGCTGGATAAAGCACACCAGCCGCCACTGGAATGAGAACTACGTTATAGGCAAAGGCCCAGAACAGATTTTGTTTGATATTGCGCATCACCGCATCGCTGAGCGACAACGCCGTGACAACCGCCTGTGGATCTCCGGCCACCAAAACGACATCGGCGCTTTCAATCGCAACATCCGTGCCCGACCCAACAGCAAGGCCAACATCCGCTTCGGCGAGAGCAGGCGCGTCATTGATACCATCGCCGACAAAGGCAACCGGTCCAAAGGAATCGCGCAAAGCTTTGAGCGCATCAACTTTGCCAGATGGCAAAACGCCCGCCATCACCGTATCGACATCCAATGCACGGCCGACAGCTTGCGCTGCAGCCTCTGTATCACCAGAAATCAAAGCCACTTTCACGCCGCGCTGATGCAACGCTTGCACGGTGCGCATTGAGGTGTCACGCAACTTGTCGGAAATCCCAATCATCAAAGACGGCACGCCGTCGACGGCCATCAAAACAGGCGTAACGCCTGCCTGTGCAAAGCGATCCAGCGACGCTTGGAAGGCGTCAATATCGACATTTTCTTGCACCATCAAACGCACATTTCCGATCAAAACCTGTTGGCCTTGGACCTCGGCCTTTACACCCAACCCCGTCAAAGAGGTGACGGTATCAACCTGCGGGCGCGGTGCCCCTGTGGCATCCGCGGCGCGCTCAATGGCGCGTGCAAGTGGGTGTTCGGACTGTGTCTCAACCGCGGCAGCCAATGCCAAAAGTGTGGGCTCATCCCCCGCCAAAACAACCGTTTCGGTCACTTCAGGGCGGCCCACTGTCAAGGTTCCGGTTTTATCAAAGGCCACAACAGAGACACCACGCAACGCTTGTAGCGCATCGCCTTTGCGAAACAGCACGCCCAGCTCTGCGGCGCGGCCCGTTCCAACCATAATCGACGTTGGCGTGGCAAGCCCCATGGCGCAGGGGCACGCGATGATCAGCACGCATACGCCTGCAACAAGCGCGTATTGCAGCACGGGATCAGGGCCCCAAATCAGCCAAGCCCCAACAGTCAATGCGGCCATGATCATCACCGCAGGCACGAAATATTGCGTGATACGATCGACCAAAGATTGGATCGGCAACTTCGCCCCTTGAGCGGTTTCGACCATCCGAATGATCTGCGCGAGTTGCGTGTCACGGCCAACGCTTTCGGCACGGTATATCAGTGCGCCCTTGCCGTTGACTGTCCCTGCGCGCACAAGCATGCCCTCGCTTTTCGACACGGGCACGGGTTCGCCTGTCATCATACTTTCATCGACATAGCTTTCACCGCTGATCACAACGCCATCGACAGCAATTTTTTCACCGGGGCGGGCGTGAATGATGTCGCCCTTTGCCAGTGCTTCAAGCGGCAACTCAATGAGGTTGCCATCCTGTTCAACCCGTGCGGATTTGGCCGACAAGCCAATTAGGTGGCGCACAGCTTCGCCAGTGCGTCCTTTGGCGCGGGCTTCGAAATATCTGCCCAGCAAAATCAGCGTCGCGATCACGCAAGCGGCTTCAAAATACACAAAACGAGCCGTTTCAGGCAAAAGAGATGGCGCGAATGTCACCACGGTTGAATAGGTAAAAGCAGCACCTGCACCCATCGCAACCAACGTGTTCATATCTGGTCCGCCCCGCAACAGCGCGGGGATACCTTTGGCAAAAAACACCCGCGCGGGACCAAGCAGGACGGCAAGCGTCACTGCAAATTGGATTGGGTTCCAAATTGATGCAGGCACCTTATGTGCAAACCAATGGTGAAATGCGGGCACCAGATGCCCACCCATCTCGATCACAAAAATGGGAAGTGTCAAAGCAATGGCCAGCCACAAATGTTGCTTCAGTTTGCGCGCTTCATCGGCTTTGCGTGTGTCGGGTTGATCCGACCCTGCCAAAACAGCTTTGTAACCTGCTTTTTCTATAAACCCCGCCAAGTCTTGTGCAGAATACAACCCCGAAACGACCGTGATCTGCGCTGTTTCTGCAGCCAAATTAACCGCTGCGCGCACCACGCCGGGCACATCGTTCAACGCGCGTTCAACACGCCCGACGCAACTCGCGCAGCTCATGTCTGAGACGTTAAAGGTCATCGTTTCAACCTGCGCAGGATAGCCCGCCTTGCTCAGGACAGCCGATATTTTGTCGACCGATGCAGGCGATGCAAAATCGACCTCCGCCGTCTGAGTTGCTAAGTTGACCTGCGCTTTATCAACCCCTTCCAACGCGGAAAGCGCCTTTTCGACGCGCCCGACACAGGACGCGCAACTCATGCCTTCAACAATCAATCGTGTGTGTTGCATAGCTTTGTCTTTCTCGAAAACTTTTGGGGTGGTGGCTGATTAATGTTCAAACAGCATTCGCTCATATGAATATGGGCGGACTTGCGCGGCTTTACAACGCGCCAAATCGCGCAGGCAGGCCTTGGGCCACAAAAGATGACACCGGAAAAGGGACGAAAGTTTCTTGTTTTGATGGACAACAGCAAGTTGTCGTTGCATCCGCACCCGCAGTTCGCGATAACTCTACCGTCCAAAAGTAAGACTTTTGGAGCGCTATGGGAGAAGCACACGTGAATACCGATTGGATTGCCGTAGACTGGGGCACCTCATCTTTGCGCGTTTGGGCCATCGATGCACAAGGCGCTAACTTGGCGATGAAAAATTCCGCCAAAGGCATGGGGTCATTGGCACCCTCCGAATTCGAAAGCACACTGATTGAACTCATCGCGCCTTGGCTTGAGGCGCGGACAGACCTATCGCCAATGCAAGTGATCGCCTGCGGCATGGTCGGTGCGCGGCAAGGCTGGACGGAAGCCCTTTATGCGAAAGTACCGTGCCTGCCGATCAGCGCCACATTGACCAAAGCCCCAACCCAAGACCCACGCATTGACGTGCACATCGTACCGGGGCTGTCGCAAGACAAGCCTGCAGATGTGATGCGCGGCGAAGAAACCCAAATCGCAGGCTTTCAAGCCGAGTTCCCTAAATTCGATGGCGTCCTTTGCCTGCCTGGCACCCACACAAAATGGGCGCATATGAGCGCGGGCGAAGTGGTGTCCTTTCAAAGTTTCATGACCGGTGAGCTGTTTGCGCTGCTCTCAGGTCACAGCGTGCTCAAACACAGCCTGCGCGATGGCATGTGGGATGATGCCGCCTTTGATGAAGCGATGTCAGACACGCTATCGCGCCCCGAGAAAATCGCGTCGAAGCTGTTTTCCCTGCGCGCCGAAGACCTTTTGCACGGGCTTGATGGCGGCGCTGCCAAAGCGCGCTTGTCCGGCCTTTTGCTTGGCGCAGAACTTGCCGCCGCAAAGCCTTATTGGCTTGGCCAGAACGTCGCCTTGATTGGCGCAGATGGTTTGACCGATCTTTACGCCACCGCGCTGAAATCCCAAGGCATCATCGCCCAACGCACAGACCCCACAGATATGACACTCGCAGGGCTTAAAGCCGCCCGCGCAAGCATTTTGGAGTAACTTATGAGCCGTCCCCTTATTGCCATTCTTCGCGGCGTGACCACACCTGAGGCCACCGATATTGCCGCAGCCTTGATCGACGCTGGCATCGACCGCATCGAAGTGCCGCTCAATTCTCCAACGCCGTTTGATAGCATTCGGGCAATGGTCGACGCTTTTGGCGACCGCGCGCTGATCGGCGCGGGCACGGTTTTGACCGTTGCGGACGTCGAAAACGTAAAAGCCGCTGGCGGCAAACTCATCGTGTCCCCCAACGCCGATGCAGACGTCATCGCAGCCACCAAAGCGCATGGCATGCAGTCCTTTCCCGGCGTTTTGACACCGACGGAAATGTTCGCAGCAATTAAGGCAGGTGCGGATGGGCTTAAAATTTTTCCCGCCTTCAAGCTTGGCCTAGATGGGTTCAAAGCTGTCAAAGCCGTGCTGCCCAAAGACGTGCCGGTCTTCGCCGTTGGCGGCGTCGGCGCGGCTGATTTCAAAGCGTGGCTTGATGCTGGGGCTGCTGGCTTTGGCATGGGCTCATCTCTTTACGCCCCCGGTTTTACAGCAGACGAAGTTTCTAAACGCGCCACAGCCATGGTCGCAGCATATGACGAGGCGACATCATGACTTGCACAGTGTTTTGCACCACCAAAAGTGAATTGGGCGAAGGCCCGTTGTGGCACCCGACCCGCAACCAACTGTTTTGGTTCGACATCATTGGCATGAGACTGCACACCATGGTGGAAGGCGAACAAAAGACATGGCAATTTGACGAACATGTTTCTGCGGCGGGCTGGGTTGATCACGACACGCTGCTGATGGCGTCCGAGACATCCTTGTCGACATTTGACATTGAAACAGGCGACACAGAATTTGTCTGCGCCCTTGAGGCAGACAACGATGTGACCCGCTCGAACGATGGGCGCGCGGACCCCTTTGGCGGGTTCTGGATTGGCACGATGGGCAAAAGCGCAGAAGCCGGCGCTGGCGCGATTTATCGCTACTACGAGGGAACGCTGCGCAAGATTGTGAACAACATCACCATCACCAATTCCATCTGCTTTTCCCCCGATGGCAAACTCGCGTATTACGCCGACACCGTGACCGATAAAATCATGCGCCTGAATTTGGACGAAGACGGCTGGCCTGTGGGCAAAGCCGAGCTGTTCATCAAAGAAGCCAATCACCCAGACGGCTCTGTCGTCGATGCGGAAGGCAATCTGTGGAATGCACAATGGGGCAGCTACCGTGTGGCTTGTTATTCTCCTGAAGGCGAGGTCCTGCGCTATGTCGAGGTGGACGGCGCGCAAAGCTCGTGCCCCGCTTTTGGCGGCGCGGACGGCACAACGATGTTCGTGACCACAGCGCAACAAAACCTGTCTGAAGACGACCTCGCAAAAAGCGATTTACACGGGCATGTCTTTGTCATTGAAAATGTTGCCAAAGGCCAAAAAGAGCATCAGGTAATCTTGTGAACAAAGCTTTCGGAGCCACGCAAAACGGTCAAACCGTAGAGGCGATCACGCTCAGCGCAGGTGATCTCAGCGTCACGATTTTGACCCAAGGTGCGATCCTGCAAGATGTCCGTTTGAAGGGCGTGCCGCACAGCCTGACATTGGGCAGCGATGATATCCGCGCCTATGAT